>JAHJRJ010000077.1 GCA_018830765.1 Bacteroidota bacterium
AACGTAATAATTACCGAGGTTAAGGCGACCGCCGCACTTAAAGCCAACTTAGACGGTATGCGAGTGATGACGATGGATGAAGCTGCAAAAATCGGTGACGTGTTTATTACTGCCACCGGTGTAAAAGATGTAATAATCGAACGGCACTTTAAAATGATGAAGGAAGGCGCCATCGTATGCAATACAGGTCATTACGACTGCGAAATTAACTTGGTTGACTTGGCTAAAATTTCGGAATCGAAAAAAGATATACGCCCAAACAACGAAGAATACAGACTCAAGAACGGCAAGGACATATATGTTTTGGCTCAAGGCAGGTTAGTAAACTTAGCGGCTGCTGAAGGGCATCCTTCCGAAGTAATGGATATGTCGTTCGCAAACCAATTTATGTCGCAGTTACGACTTGTAGAGGAACACAAGAAGGGAAATAGGTTAGAGAATACGGTTCACGATATCCCCGTAGAACAGGACCAAGAAATCGCTTCCCTCAAATTGAAAACGATGGGAATAACGATTGACAAATTGACAGAAGAGCAGAAGAGATATATAGACGACTACAGCGCGGGAACGTGATGGAAATAGGAAAGCCCGTTAAGCAATAAACGGGCTTTTTGATTCATTAGATATCGGGCTTGCCGATTTATTATTCGCCCTGTCCTAAACTATACGCTCGTTTACCTTCCAGCAAGTACAAGTTTTCAAGTTTTATCCATTCGTGTCCGCTCTGCTCGATCTTATTCAACAATTTTCTGATATTTTCGTGTGTTGGTGCAGTACCACCTTCAGCCGTTTTAAAGCGGCATCGCCAATGATCGGTGGTAAAAGTTTCTGGAAATCCTTCCGGATAAACTTTTTGTCCACGGTTGCTGATCATGGTTAGTTTAAATTCCGGTCCGGCTAATTTTTCAAATTTTTTACCCAATTCATCTGGCGTGAGTTTGTATTCACGGATGAAGACATCGACGCCATCTAATGTCATTACTTGATTACGGACATTTGTTAACTTCGGTTTTGGAATCTTGGCACGGACGCCGCTATAACTTACAGCTTTGAGCTGTTCTGGTTTCTGACCTAAACGGGCTACTATTGCTTTAGCAAAATCAGTTGTATTTGCTTCGGTATAATTCGTAATACCCTCCGCTTTACCTTTCCTAACTAAGTCGTATGTCCAAACATGATCTTCGATGGTTTTGAGCCATGCGTTATGTACTCTCTCGGCAACATCTGGTTGATCGATATATAAAAGCATCATTACGCCTGATAGTAATAGTCCTGAAGGGTTAGCAATATTTTTTCCGCCGTGACGCGGTGCGGAGCCGTGAATCGCTTCAAACATTGCATATTCATCTCCGATATTTGCACCCGGTGCAAGTCCGACAGAACCAGCTATTTGACCTAACATATCGGATGCAATATCGCCATATAAATTCGGCATAACAACTACATCGAATGCTTCTGGTGTATCGGCTAGTTTTGCTGTTCCAATGTCTATAATCCAATGTTCGTTTTCAATATCAGGATATTCCGGAGCTATTTCATCAAACACTTTATGGAATAAACCATCTGTAAGTTTCATAATGTTATCTTTTGTCATACAAGTTACGCGTTTGCGTCCATATGCTCTTGCATATTCAAATGCATATCGAACAATTCTCTCGCACCCGGGCCGTGAGATAAGTTTTAAACACTGTACTACTTCGGGTGTTTGCTGATGTTCTATTCCGGCATATAAGTCCTCCTCATTTTCCCGAATTATTACAACATTCATCAATGGATGTTTAATTGGAACATGAGGATGGTAACTGACAGCAGGGCGAACATTCGCATAAAGACCTAACATTTTTCGAACAGTTACATTTAAACTTTTAAATCCTCCACCTTGTGGAGTTGTAATGGGAGCTTTGAAAAATACCTTGTATGTTCTTAAAATATCCCATGTTTCTTCAGTAATTCCAGCGGTATTTCCCGATAAAAAAACCTTTTCTCCGATATCGATATATTTAGGTTCTATCCGAGCACCCGCTTCCAGTAAAATATGAATTGAAGCATCCATAATTTCCGGTCCAATCCCGTCTCCTTTTGCTACTGGAATGATTTGTTTTTTAGTTTCCATATACTCTCCTTTATTTATTTGTATTAATTTAGAAACAATTTAACAAAATTGGTCGTGTAAATCAAGCATTTATA
>JAHJRJ010000326.1 GCA_018830765.1 Bacteroidota bacterium
AAAGCTTTAATGCCCGGTTACAATCCTTCTATGGAGAAGGAACGACCGGAAAAACCGCCTCGCGAAGGAAGAAACGACCGCCGCGGACCCAGACGGTAAAATATCAAAAACCCAAACTTGTTTTGGGCTTTTTTTATTTGTGTGTAGAAAGGAATATTTATTTTGGAGATCCAAAAAGTTATTCTTATAATTTTAGACGGCTTTGGTTTAGGCCAAAACCCAAAAACCGATGCTATCCAGCAAGCAAACAAACCATTCATCAACAAGTTGTTTGCTGAGAACAAATGGACAAAACTCAGTTGTTCGGGCGAAGATGTTGGACTCCCAGAAGGACAAATGGGCAACTCCGAGGTTGGACATATGAACATCGGCGCCGGCAGAATTGTCTGGCAGGATATAACACGAATCAATCGTTCAATCCGATTGGGAGATTATTTCAAGATTCCGGCTTTTCTCGATGCGATTGAAAATGCGAAGAGGAATAACTCAGCTTTGCATTTAGTCGGTCTGCTTTCGGATGGAGGAGTTCATAGTATGAATACTCATCTTTATGCACTTCTCCAACTCGCTAAACGAAATAATCTCGATAGGGTTTTTATCCATGCATTATTAGATGGTCGCGATACACCCCCCGATTCAGGTGTTGGTTACCTAAAAGAATTGCAAGCAAAGATTGAAGAAATCGGCGTAGGTAAAATTGCCACTATCATGGGTAGATACTACGGTATGGACAGAGACAACAGATGGGACAGAACCGAGCAAGCATACCGGGCAATGACTAAAGGAATTGGTTTGCGATGCATCGATCCAATCGCCGTAGTGGCTGAGTCATACAAAAACGGTATCACAGATGAGTTTGTGAAACCGATTGTCTGCCTGAGCGAAGGTAAACCAGTTGGCAGTGTTCAGCAAAATGATTCATTTATATTTTTTAACTTCCGTTCTGACCGCACGCGACAATTGACGAGAGTGTTCATACAAGATAATTTTGATAAATTCCAACGAAATAAACTGAATCTCTACTTCGCCACGATGACATATTACCACGATGATTTTAAAGTACCTATTGCTTTCCCACCTATTAGTTTATCTAACACGATGGGAGAAATATTAGCTGAACGAGGTTTAAAGCAATTACGCATCGCCGAGACAGAAAAATACGCTCACGTAACTTTCTTCTTCAACGGCGGTAGGGAAGAGGTATTCAAAAATGAAGACAGGATACTTGTTCCCTCACCTCGCGGAGTTGCTACATACGACCTGAAGCCCGAGATGAGTGCTTACGAAGTTACCGACAAACTCATCGAAGCGATTGGAACTGATAAATATGATTTCATCTTAATTAACTATGCAAACTGCGATATGGTTGGACATTCAGGAATAATGGAATCATCAATAAAAGCAGTAGAAACTGTGGATAAATGTATGAGCCGACTTGTACCTGTTGCACAGAAACACGGATTTATTCCGCTCGTAACATCCGACCACGGCAACGCGGATAAGATGGCGGAAGACAACGGCGAGCCATTTACTGCACACACAACTAATTTAGTTCCGTTTATAGTTGTAAAGAATCCGCCGCCAGAAAAACTAAAAGAGAGCGGAATTCTCGCCGATATGGCGCCGACTGTTTTAAAATTGATGGGAATAGCTCAACCGACTGAGATGGATGGAAGCTCGCTGATATAGCTCTCAACCTCCCGAATGTTTGCTGAAATTTTGATTTTACGAAAATTAATAGCTATATTTTTTGTGTAAATATTCAGAAAAGGAGAAAAAATGCGATACAGAATTTTCATAGAACAAGATGAAGATGAGGTTTTTATCGTTGAATGTCCGACACTTCCGGGCTGTATCTCTCAAGGTAAAACAAGGATAGAAGCTTTGGACAACATTAGGGATGCAATCAGGGGATATATTGAGAGTTTGAATAAACACAACGAACCTATACCACCTCCGATTGAAGAAGAAATTGTGGAGATTGCCATTTGACAAAATTGCCAGTAATTTTTGGGAAGGAACTTTGCAAAATATTGGGTAAGATTGGATATCTTATTGATCATCAGACAGGAAGCCATATCATCCTACGAAATCAAAAGCCACCGTATAGGCGATTAACAGTACCTAATCACAAAGAAATAGCCAGAGGTAC
>JAHJRJ010000327.1 GCA_018830765.1 Bacteroidota bacterium
TAAGCCTGGGCCCACAGATTGGCTATCAAAAAGCCAGGGATGCCGACGAGGGGAAATTTATGGGTGGAGTAGCCATGCGGTTGAAGTTAACTCCGAGTCTTGGTGTTGAAGCATCCATTAACTATCGTGCGGAAAAATATTTGAATGGAGCCTTGACGGTTAAGAGCTGGCCGGTAATGATAACCGGTTTATTTTATCCGCTCCCCATAGTTTATGGGGCAATTGGCACTGGATGGTATAACACAACTTTCGATTATGACCAGAGCAGGTTCCCGTTTCAGTTTGTTGCTGACGAGACCAAGCAGAAAATCGGCTGGCATTTTGGTGGCGGCGTGGAATTGCCCATAGGTACAAATTCCAAATTTACGGCCGACATTCGCTATGTATTTATAGATTACGATTTTAATAGCATACCGGGCCTCGGTGACAAGAATAGCGATTTCTATGTCTTCTCCGTCGGTTTCCTTTTTGGTCTATAATTACTCTTTTTTGAGAAGTAGAGTTGTTATTGTGAAGCAACAAGATAAGAATGTAGGAATAATCATATTTTAATATAAAGGAGATACAAATGAATACTTATATCGATAAAGAATTAGGGATTAAGAGAGTGGAAAAACCGTTGTTAGCTTTTAGCTTGGCAACTTTAGTAACTATTCTTTTTCTGATCACCGCGTTGATGGGATGCAGTGATTCGAGCACTGAGCCGATCAACACAGGGCAAATCAGCATGACTTCGAAATACTCGACATCAAACATCCTGTCCAAAACGGTCGTTCCGGAGAGGAATTTGACAGGGATGACGGCAATTGATTCTATTCGTATTACACGCGCCAGATTTGTTTTGCGCGATATTAAGTATAAGACCCAATCCGATAGTTCGAATTTCCGTGCGGCACCTTTTGTGTTGGAATTAAATCTCTCGAGTGCGCTTCAGGATATTTCTGTGGCGGAAGTTCCGTTTGGAGCTTATCGCCGGATTGAGTTTGATGTTCATCGCATTAATACTAACGATGTTAACTCGCTGCCGGCATCTGAGCAGGTACAATTTCAGGACTTCTTAGCGGGCGACCGTTACAGTATCATTGTCAGCGGCACAACATACACAGGCGGACAACCCGCGACATTCACTTTTAGATCGCGAGTCAATGTAAAGCAGAAGATTGACTTGGTACCAGAGCTTGTCGTAAGTCAACCTTCACCAGCAGTCAATGCGACGATGCTTATTAGTTCCAGCGGATGGTTCACATCGTCGTCCGGCGCATTACTGGATCCGACTGACCCGCAAAACGAAAACACGATATCCGATAACTTACGTGCTTCTATCAAAGTTTTCAAAGATAATAACAAGGATGGGAGCAAAGACGCAAACTGACCGTTCTCGTTGATCACGATATGTCTCATTTTACGTAAGTGTATTCTATGAAAAAAATCAGATTATTGCTCATCGAAGATAACCGGCTTCTTCGGGATGGAATCCTTGGGATTCTTAAACCTCATAAGGATATTATTATCATCGCCGCATCCGGAAACGGTAAGAACACACTTCTCAAAATCCAGCAGTTAAAACCGAATGTGGTTCTTTTAGATTTGGGATTGCGAAGTCAAAACAGTTTACACGTGGTAGAGTTGGTGGAGAAGGAATTTCCCTAGGCCAAAGTGGTTGTGATGGATCTCGCTCCTGTACAGGCAGATATTATCCAATTCGTCAAAGCCGGAGCTTCAGGGTTCGTGCAGCAAAAGCACGCCGTTTTAATGGAACGTTCTTTGTGCCGTGCTTTTGTTTGTTATGCGTTCGTTGCACAATAAAAAAGGAGCGAAGGAAACATGACTGCAAAAGATACAAAGTTCCAGAAACATCCATTGACGATTGCATGGGAAAAGTTCCTTGAATCGGACGAGGGGAAAAGATGCCTTGAACCGTTCAAAGGCATGAATCCCAAAGATATTTATTACCTAACAAATAGACTCCATCGAGCATTTGTTGCGGGTGTGTTGGCTAAGAATATGCAATGACGCATAACATCCTGAAAGACGCAACCCTTGATGATTTTCTCGCAACGATACGGGCGGTTGCAGAAGGAGCAAAAGTTTTACCCCCCATGCTAGCGGGATCACTCTTTACCCAGATTGTCGAACACGCGATCAAAGGGGGGAAAACAAAGTTGAAGGAGGCGGTCCGGATGACAGCCCGTGAACGAGAAATGATTCGACTGCTGAGCGATGACTCGAGTAATAAGGAAATCGCACAAAGTCTTCGCGTTTCGACGCATACCATCAAGAGTCATGTTCATAATATCATGGAGAAACTTGCGCTGCATGCACGCCTTGAGATCGCCAACTATGCGTACACAGATGGAACTCTCAAGACGATTGCCAGAAGCATTTCTGCAATCAACAATTAGTTAGATAAGCGCTGTTCATTCTAACAGTAGTTGAATGAAACAGCGGATAAAAAAAATAAAAAAATAAAGGAGAAACATTATGCGTTATTTTTTTGTATTAGTCGCAGCATTGTTCTTGTCGAGCACCTTAGTTGCACAAGTACATGTTAATCTCAACATTAACTTAGATAGTCAACCAATTTGGGGTCCGGCTGGCTATGATTATGTTGAGTATTATTACTTACCTGATATTGAGGTTTACTACTATGTCCCTCAACATCGTTATTACTATTATGATAGAGGACGTTGGAGATATTCGTCATACTTGCCTTCACGCTATCGTAATTTTGACTTCTATAATTCTTATAAAGTAGTAGTGAATGAGCGGGAACCGTATCTAAAGCATAACATGTATAAAGAAAAATATTCCTCATATAAAGGTCGTCACGATCAGCAGCCAATCCGCGATAGCCGTGATTCAAAATATTTTGTAAACAAAAACCATCCCGAGCATAAAAACTGGGTAAAGCAACAAAAGCATGACCAAGGTAAAGACAAGGATCAAAATAATAATCGAGACAAGAACAAAAAGAACAAAAAATAATGGGGATGTATAAATTCAAAAACCGAAAACAGTTTCTGATTTGACTGAGTTGTTGCATTTCGAATAACCGGTAAGAAAAGGAGAGTGAGCATTTGCACAATAATACTTTACCCCGAATTAATAGATGCAGCTAAAAAGTTAGAGAATTGGCAAAGGTAGAGGAATTGGAGTGATGGAATAATGGCGGAATGGAGTATTGTAAAATAAATCAAGATTCTAAGATTGAAAATTATTAAAAATTTGTTTCGACCCTCATAGTATAATGTCTAATCGGAGCGATGTTTCCAATCAACTCAACATAA
>JAHJRJ010000078.1 GCA_018830765.1 Bacteroidota bacterium
AAGTCTAAGCGAAGGCTGTCACAGCTTGTCCCGCTATTTTTTTTGTGTCATCGTATGGACAAACTCGTAGACTCGTTGAGGGGATGAGTTATAATTTTCTACTTGCGTAAAATCACTTATTAATTTATTTTTTTGGGGGCTGACCCAGAAGTGGAAGATTTCTTGTAGTGCGAACTTTAGTTCGCTTAAATTTCATCAAAAAGCGAAATAAATTTCGCACTACATCCTTCTCAAAGAACTTTTTAGTCAACCCTAATAATTTTAATTTAAGATTTAGGACTTTAGATAGTATTTAATAATTTTTCGATAATTTGGACAGAGCTTACGCTATCAGCCTCTGCGTTAAAGTTAGTAACGACTCGATGCCTTAAAACGGGACCTGCCATCTTACGCACGTCCTCGATATCGGGTGAATGCCGTCCTTCAAGTATTGCTTTTGTTTTTGCGCCAAGTATTAAATATTGTGATGCGCGCGGACCTGCGCCCCAGCTTAACCAACTTTTGATGAAATCTGGAGTTCCATTGCCGTTAGGACGCGTTCGCCCTACTAAATTAACTGCATACTCTATGACATTGTCGGCAACAGGTACCCTGCGAACCAGGTCCTGATAAAAAATGATTTCCTCTTTACTTAAAACGTGTTCCAATTTCGCAGCGTATAAACTTGTGGTTGATTTAACAATATCTATTTCTTCGTTGCGCGACGGATATTCGAGCCACAAGTTGAACATAAACCTGTCCAACTGCGCTTCGGGTAACGGATAGGTCCCTTCCTGTTCGATTGGGTTTTGAGTTGCAAGGACAAAAAACGGCTCATCTAACACATACTTCTGTCCTGCTGCAGTTACGTGATGCTCTTGCATAGCTTCCAGCAGTGCGGCTTGTGTTTTTGGCGGTGTGCGGTTAATTTCGTCGGCTAATATTATATTTGCAAATACAGGACCTTTGACAAACTTGAATGATTTTGTTCCTGTTGATACGTTCTCTTCCAAAATTTCAGTGCCCGTAATATCGCTGGGCATCAAATCAGGCGTGAATTGGACACGACTGAATTTCAGATTTATTACTTCGGCTAAGGTTTTTATCAAAAGTGTTTTTGCAAGTCCGGGTACACCGACGAGCAAGCAATGTCCCCGAGCTAAAAGCGAGATTATTAGTTGTTCAATAATCTCATCTTGTCCGATAATTACTTTTGCTATCTCTTCCCGAACTGCTTTATAACTTTCCTGTAGAGCTTGCACTGCTTCCACATCATTCATTTTTTTCAATTCCATATTATCTGCCAAAAGATTTCTTTTCTTAATTCTTCCAACCATTTTTGGTATTCGTGGTTCCTTTTAAAATTTGTTGCAAATACTTCAAGTTTTTTCATATCCATTTCCAACGAAAATTTATGTTCCGGAATCCTTTTTTTAAGATAAACCAATTGATAACCGTAAGTCGTTCCCGTCTGAACCCGTGACGGCTCGCTAATTTCACCTTCCCTTAATTCTATAACAATCGCTGAAAAATCCTTATCCAATTGATCGATGGGAAGTCGTCCCAAATATCCACCGATTGATGCAGTCTCGGTATCATCTGAATAACGTTTGGCAAAATCTGAAAATCTACCACCTGACCTAATGCTGTCAGCTATGCTCTTCAATAGTTGGATTGTGGCTAAGTCTGCAGTCGAGTCTGTTTCTACTTTAAACAAGATATGACGCGTATTAATCATCTCTCCGCGTCGTTCGGTGAGCTGAATAATATGGATACCGAAAGGTGATTCAACTAAATCCGAAAGTTTACCTTCGTCAAGTGCAAATGCGGCTTCTTCAAATTCTTTTACGAACTGTCCGCGCCTTGTAAAACCTAAATCCCCGCCAACTTTCGCAGAACCCGGGTCTTGCGAATATCTCCTTGCAAAATCTGCGAAATCTCCACCCATTCGCAAGCTATCCAATACTTTTTGTGCCTTAGCTTTTACTGCAGTAATAACGTCTAAACTTTTAGCGGGTATTTTTAAGATGTGGTAAAGCTCCACTTCCTCTGGAACAGGTGGAAGACTATCGGCATATTCTATAAAAAATTCCTCAACTTCTCTGCGGGTAACAGTTATGCCACTAAATTTAAACTGCTGCATTTTCTGTGAGAGAATTTGCTTACGCATTTCATCCCGGAACTCACGCTTTATCTTACTTATCGGCATACCGTATAGTTCTTCCAGCCGACGCTCGGACCCGAATTGTTGAATCCGTTGTTGTAAAATTGCATCGAGCTGTTGCGTAACTTCGTCTTCCGTTACAAAAACATTAGTATCTTCTATCGCCCTTGCAAGAATTAACTTTTCATTTATCATTACATCCAATACTTGCTGTTTCAAACCGGGCGTGTTCGGGTCAACTTTGTTGTTAGAGACG
>JAHJRJ010000079.1 GCA_018830765.1 Bacteroidota bacterium
ACTAACGCATTATTTTACAATGACTTAAATTTTTGTTGAAATAGGCTTGCGGAAGACAAGAAAAGGGACGAAGTTATCTTCGTCCCTTTTAGATTTGTTCGACGTATAATGGAGTCCGTCCCAATTATTTCGGGACGGATTCTTTTGCCGCTTTTTCTATTTTAGTTTCTTCTTTCTTTTTCGAAGAAGTTTTCTTTATCCACCCTTTTTTTTCTTTTTTCTCTTTTGCCACGGGTTTAGGTGTTTCTTTTCCCGTGTTGTAATCTACTAACTCGAGGACGCCCATCTGTGCACCGTCGCCTAACCGCTGGCCTAATTTTACTACGCGTGTGTAACCGCCTGCACGAGTTGAAATTTTCGGAACTATTTCTGTAAACAATTCCGTGATCACGCCTCTATCTTTGATGTAACGGTAAACTTCTCTCCGGGCATGAACGTCTTTTTGTGGCACGTTTTCTTCATTGACTACGGCATTCTTTGCTCTTGTTATAAGCTTTTCTGCAAAAGGTCTTGCTTCTTTTGCTTTTGCGAGTGTTGTTTTAATTTTTTTATTTTTCAATAAAGCAGTCGTTAAAGCAATCAATAAAGCTTTTTTATGACTGGCAGTTCTTTTTAATTTTCTTCCTGATTTTCTATGTCGCATGTTTTATCCTATATTATTTTTTAGGTATTTATCAACATCCATCCCGAAGGTCAGACCAAATTTTTCTGCAATTTCGGTTAATTCGGATAACGACTTTCGACCGAAGTTTCGAAATTTTAGCAGGTCGGAAATTTCTATTCTTACAAGGTCACCTAAAGTAGATATGTTCCCCGACCGCAGCACGTTGTGTGATCGGACTGAAAGCTCTAACTCATCGACGGGTGTTTTTAGAATCTCTCTAATCCTTGCGATTTCAGACTCGGATTCCTTGGTATCGCTTCCGCCAAAGGGTTCATATTCAAAATTGATGAATAATTGAATATGATCACGCAATATTTTCGCCGCTTGTGTTAATGCTTCATCCGGTGTAATAGACCCGTCGGTTTGTATCTCCAATAACAATTTTTCGTAATCGGTTTGTTGCCCGACCCTAGTCGGTTCAATAGTGTAACGAACGTTAATAATAGGAGAAAAAATCGCATCGATCGGAATAACACCGAGATGCTGTTCGTTATATTTATTTTCGTCGGCTGGGACGAATCCTTTACCGCGTCCTAAATAAAGCTCAGCTTCGAAAGTAACGCCATCCTCAATCGTGGCAATGTGCTGCGAAAGATTCAGAATTTCTATTTCTGGATTTGCTTTTTGGATATCTGAAGCAGTAATTTTTTTTGGACCTTCTACCGATAGCGTAACTTTTGCCGCCTTTTTGTTAATCAACTTCATACGTATGGTTTTCAGGTTCAATATTAGTTCCGCTACGTCTTCTTTTACACCGGCTATCGTAGAAAACTCGTGCAGCACTCCTTTGATACTTATTCCTGTAAAAGCTGTCCCGGTTAATGATGATAGCAATACACGACGTAAAGCATTTCCTAATGTTACTCCAAATCCTTTTTCAAGAGGTTGTAGAAAAAACTTTCCATAAGTATTGGAATAGCTTTGATCTTCCATTTCGAGCTTTTCTGGCATCTGTAGGTTTAATGTAATCATACCTTAATTTCTCCTTCTTTCCTATTCAATTATTATCGTTGAAATATTATTTGGAGTACAATTCAACTATAAGTTGTTCGTTCGCATTGAGTGGTATTTCAGCTCTTTCGGGAATATTTAAAAAAGTCCCGCTCATCGCAGCTTTGTCAAGACTCAACCATGGATACATCGCATTATCGCGTACGCGCTTCATAGAAGAGTGAATCACTTCTAACTTCTTCGAATGTTCGCGAACTTGAATTACATCACCCGGATTAACTAAAAACGACGGAATGTTTACGATTTTATTGTTTACAAAGAAGTGCCGATGGCTAATTAATTGTCGAGCCGTTTTTCTAGAAGGAGCAAACCCCAGACGATAAATGACGTTGTCTAACCGGCGCTCGAGCAATTTAATTAACATTTCGCTTGTTCGTCCGGTCTGTTTCAAAGCTTTTAAAAAGTAATTATGGAATTGAGTTTCCATTAAGCCGTACGTCCGTCGAACTTTTTGTTTTTCTCGTAACTGTACCCCATACTCAGAAATTTTTTGACGTCGTGACTGTCCGTGTTGTCCCGGTGGATAAGCTCTTTTTTCAAGTGGACATTTTTCTGTAAAGCACTTCGTGCCTTTTAAAAATAATTTCTGACGCTCTCTTCTGCATAATCTACAGCTCGAATCTATATATCTTGCCATTTTAAAATATTACCTCTTATTGTATATATTGTAATTTTTTTAATGAAGACTTGGTGGTGACTAAAAAATCCGATTTTATGATGTAGCGCGAACTTTAGTTCGCTTATTTCATTCATTTTGACGAAATAAATTTCGTGCTACAATCTATTTCTTTACTTTTTAGTCAACCTCGTATCGTTTTGTCATACCAGCGTATGCTGGTATCCATTCTCTGGATTCCGATCCCGACAAAAGTCGGGACGGAATGACGCAGCAAGCTGCGGGGAACCTGCCCGCCGTCCGTCTCCGTCAGCTGACGGATGACGGACTTTGGCAGGCGGGTTAAACCCGCGCCTTATCGTTCGCGCCCCGTCGCTAAAGTCGCCGACGTGCCAAAGCCACTTTGGCGACGGCACGCTATGGAGCGTAAGCGACCGAATCCCGTCCCGAAAGCATTCGGGACGGGAGAAGGCGGATTAAACTCTTCTACGCTTCGGTGGTCGGCATCCGTTGTGCGGGACGGGTGTAATATCACGAATTATCATGATTTCCAAACCTACTGTTTGTAACGCCCTGATTGCGGCTTCTCGACCGGAACCGGGACCTTTAACAAATACTACCACTTTTCTCAACCCCATATCGAAAGCTTCCTTCGCTGCCGCTTCTGCTGAAACTTGGGCGGCGAAGGGGGTATTTTTCCGGGATCCTTTAAATCCGTTCTTACCAGCAGACGACCAGCTTATTGTATTGCCGTAAATATCGGTAATCGTCACGATGACGTTGTTGAAAGTCGCTTTGACAAAAACTATTCCGTTGATGTCAACTTGTTGTTTTTTCTTTCGTTTTGCTGTTACTGATTGTGTTGCATTAGCCATTTATGCTCCAAATTAAATTTCTCATAGAATTATTTATGAATTACTTCTTGGCTGCGGCTTTCTTCTTACCTGCTACAGTCTTTCTCTTACCCTTACGTGTACGCGCGTTTGTTCTTGTACGCTGTCCGCGCACAGGTAATCCTCTCCTGTGTCGAATCCCGCGATGACAACCTATGTCCATCAGTCGTTTAATGTTCATTTGAACTTCACTACGAAGAGCACCTTCGACTTTTAATTCGGAAGTGATAATCGACCTAATCTTAGCAATTTCTTCGTCGTTCAGCTCGCTGATTTTTTTCGTCGAGTCAACCCCGGCTTTACTAAGAATATTTTGTGCGGTGGTTCTTCCGATACCGTAAATGTAAGTTAAGCCGATTTCCGAGATTTTGTTTTTCGGTAAATCTACGCCCGCTATTCTTGCCACTTATTAATTCCTTTCATTTTTAATCCTATATTCATCCGTCTCCCCGATTTAATCGGGGAGACGGATTTTAAAATTATCCTTGACGTTGTTTGTGTTTCGGATTCTTTTTGCAAATCACGTGCACAACACCTTTACGCCGGATAATCTTACAGTTGTCGCATATTTTTTTTACTGATGATCGAACTTTCATTTTTTCTCCTTATTTATACCGGTAGGTTATTCTGCCTTTTGTTAAATCGTATGGCGATAATTCTACCGTTACTTTGTCTCCTACAAGAATCTTAATAAAATTCATTCGCATCTTTCCGGAGACGTGTGCTATTATCTCGTGGTTGTTCTCTAACTTTACTCTGAACATAGCATTCGGAAGAGTTTCCGTTATGGTACCGTCCATCTTTATTGGTCCTTGCTTTGCCATGTTCTCTACTTTGTTAATATTTCAGGTTCACTATCTGTAATTAGTACAGTATGTTCAAAATGAGCCGACGGCTTTCCGTCCGCAGTCGTTACCGTCCAACCGTCTGAATTAAATTTTACTTTATAACTTCCTGCATTTATCATCGGTTCAATCGCCAGCGTCATTCCGCTTTTCAAAACCATTCCAGAGCCATCTGCCACATAGTTCGGAACGGGAGGTTCTTCGTGTAAACTTCTACCGATACCGTGACCTACAAGATCTCGAACGACAGAGAAGCCGGCTTTTTCAACGTATTTCTGTATTGCAGCAGAAATATCTTGAACTCTATTACCTGCCGTAGCTTGGGCGATACCTAAATAAAGCGATTCTTCAGTAACTTTTAATAATCTTAATTTTTCTTCTGAAACACGTCCGACAGCAAAAGATTTTGCTCCGTCTCCGTGATAATTATCTTTCTTAACGCCTATGTCTATCGAGATGATTTCACCTTCCGATAGAACGTGTTGACCGGGGATTCCGTGAACCACTTGATCGTCTATCGAAGTACACAAACTCGCCGGGTACAGGTTCTTCTTATCTGTACCGTATCCTTTGAAAGCCGGCTCGGCACATTGTGACCTTATATATTCTTCTGCAATTTCGTCCAATTCTTTTGTCGTAATTCCTGGCTTTATAGATTTTTCTAACAACTTCAAAACATCGGCGACTATTCTACCGCATTTGCGCATCAATTCGATTTCTTCCGGTGTTTTTATCAATCCTTTTGACATCTCGTAGGCGGTCAGAATTAACTATCCTCTTCTGCCTTTCAGATGACCCGATTTCATAAAACCGTCGTAGTGACGCATCAATAAATGCGATTCTATCTGTTGTAATGTATCTAAACCAACACCGACGATGATCAATAAACTAGTTCCACCGAAGAAACTTGCAAATGAACCTGTAACACCAAATTTCATCATAAATGTCGGGAGTATTGCTACGATAGCCAAGAATATCGATCCCGGTAGTGTAATTTTTGTTAGAATATTATCGATAAAATCGGATGTATTTCTGCCCGGACGAATACCCGGTATAAATCCACCTTGCTTCTGCATCGTCTCGGACACATCTTTTGGATTGAATGCAATTGCTGTATAGAAATAAGTAAAAAACACAATCATGAGACCATAGAAGAACGAATAAACATACGAACTATAGTCAAAATATTTTGCAACGCTTCCTATAAATTCGCTCTCGGGGAAGAAAGTAAAAATCGTGCTAGGTATAAACATTATTGACTGTGCGAATATAATCGGCATAACTCCGGCTGTATTTACACGCATCGGAATATATTGAGTTACACCGCCGTAAACTTTCCGACCGATAATGCGTTTCGCATATTGGACTGGAATTCTGCGAGTTCCTTGAGTAACGAGAATTACACCGGCTATGATTGCAACCATTGCCGCGATAATTACGATTTCGATAATTAAGCTGCGTGCGCCCGAGCTGACCAGTTGATACTCATCTAAAATTGCGTGTGGAAAGCGTGCTATGATTCCAATAAAAATTACTAATGATATACCGTTTCCGATACCACGTTCAGTAATTTGCTCACCGAGCCACATCATGAAAATCGTTCCCGAAGTAAGGACTATTATAGTGCTTATAAAAAATCCAATTCCTTGAACTTCAGCCGGAACGATCGGAACGTTGCCTGCTTGCATATTTATGAGACGAACACTTACACCCCAAGCTTGAAGCATAGAGATGAGTACCGTTCCGTACCGCGTAAGTTGTGTAATTTTTTTCCTGCCTTCTTCGCCTTCTTTAGAAAGTTTTTGGAAGTAAGGAACGACGGCGCCTAACAATTGAATGATAATAGATGCACTAATATAGGGCATAATCCCAAGCGCAAAAATTGCGGCATTACTAAAAGCCCCGCCTACGAATAGGTCGTATAAACCGAAAAGTGTGTTTGCGGCTTGGTTCCGAGCAGCTTCTGCTACTGCCGATGCATCGACTCCGGGTAACGTAATGTGAGCGCCAATACGAACAACAACCAATAGAGCTGCCGTAAATATTATACGCTGCCTGAGTTCTTGAATTTTAAATATGTTTCTAAAACTTTCGCCGAGTTTTGCCATTTCTACTTATTCAAAGAAATCTTTTGTAATTTTCCTCTGGCAGCTTCGATCTTTTCGACCGCGGTCTTGCTGAAGGCGTGAGCTGATACATTAAGTTTTGTTTTTAATTCACCATTACCTAAAATTTTTAGGGGTAATGATTTTTTTGAAACAACGCCGATCTTATGCAGAATTTCGGGAGTAACTAAACCATCTTGAAGTTTTCCAGACGTCGCTAATTTTTCCAATTGATCGACGTTCACTGCTTGATATTCTTTTCGGAATATATTAGTAAAGCCGAATTTGGGGACACGCCGGGACAGTGGCATTTGACCGCCTTCAAACCACGGACGATAGCTTACGCCTGAACGTGCGCCTTCGCCTTTATGTCCCCGCGTTGCGGTTCCACCGTGGCCCGAACCCTGACCTCGTCCGATTCTTTTACGCCTCTTTCTGGAGCCTTCTTTATATTTTAAATTCGATAATAATGCTTTTTCCATTGTTATTCTTTAATTTATTTCTTCGACTTTTATTAAGTGTATTACTTTATTGATCATACCTCGTATTTGAGGTGTATCGTTTTTTATTACCGTCTTGCGCGGCTTTCCTAAACCTAATGCCTTGATAGTTCGTTTATGAACTTCAAGCGTGTCGATAGTGCTTACGACTTGTGTGATTTTTAATTTCTTTTCTGACATGTTAGCTCTCAGTTCGTGTTAACTTCTGTTTGTTTTCCGAATAGTTCATTAAGATTGATATCCCGACGAGCAGCAATTTCTACCGCATCACTACCACTCAGTAATCCCCTTAATGTAGCTTTGACGACATTATGCGGATTGTGTGAGCCAAGCGATTTAGTCAGTATATCTTTTATACCAGCGAGTTCCAAAACAGCGCGAACTCCGCCGCCTGCGATGAGGCCAGTACCGGGTGAGGCCGGTTTGAGTAATACTTTTGCGGCGCCGTATTTTGCAATTATAGGATGCGGTATAGTTCCTTTTGTAATAGTAACTTTTACAACATTTTTCCTCGCATCGTCTGTACCTTTTGCAATGGCATCGCTAACTTCGTTAGCTTTACCAAGTCCGACACCGACGTGACCACGCCCATCGCCTACAACGACAATAGCGTTAAAGCTGAAACGGCGTCCACCTTTTACAACTTTAGCTACTCTGTTGATATGGACAATTTTTTCTTTTAATTCGAGTTCACTTGCTCTAATTCGTGCCAAATCTATTACTCCATTATTTTAAATTTTGCTACAATCATCATTTCTTGCTGCCGGGGGAGGAGTCGAACCTCCACATACGGCTCCAAAGGCCGCTGTCCTGCCATTAGACTACCCGGCAATCGGTGCCAAAAAATTTTTAAAAAACCAATCCGCCTTCACGTGCGCCGTCTGCAATTGCTTTTACCTTTCCGTGATACTTGTAACCAGAGCGGTCGAAGACAACTTGTTGAATATTTTTCTCAAGCGCTTTTTTTGCTAATTTCAAACCCACAATTTTTGCTTGTTCGATTCGCCCTTTCTTATCTTTCAAGTCTTCGACGACTTCTTTAGACCGTGTAGATACATAAGCAATTGTATTTCCTTTTGTATCGTCGATTAGTTGGGCATAAAGATGCTTTAAACTTCTGTAAACAGCTAACCGTGGTTTTTCGGTGGTGCCGGAGATAGTTTTTTTGATATGCTTTTTAATCTTATTTCTTTTTTTTGTTCTATCTTTTTTTATCATATTCAGTCCTGCTTCAAAAAATGATTACTTTGAACCCGCCGATGCGGCTGCTTTACCAGCTTTGCGGCGTATATATTCGCCTTCGTATTTAACGCCTTTACCTTTGTAAGGTTCCGGTTTTCTGAAAGCCCGAATTTTTGCCGCAACCTGACCGACGAGCTGCTTATCGATGCCCGATATCAAAATAGCTGTGGGCTGAGGAACTTCTAATTTAATTCCTGCTGGAGGCAAGAATAATATCGGATGAGAATAACCCAAAGCCAATTGAACACCTCTACCCTTTAACTCAGCTTTGTAACCCACACCTACTATTTCT
>JAHJRJ010000328.1 GCA_018830765.1 Bacteroidota bacterium
CAATATATTAACGGTATTCTGGCGGTTGGAGCAACTAGAGGCGATGGTTATCAGGGCGATGAGGTTACGAACAATCTGAAAACCATTCACTCAATACCTCTTCGAATAAATCCAAAAGATAAATCGCTGCTGGATATTGAGGTTCGAGGCGAAGTCTTTATGGAGAAAGATGATTTTCTGAAAATGAATGAGGAAAGAGAGTTATCTGGGGAAAAACTTTTTGCTAATCCACGCAATGCAACAGCCGGGACGTTAAAGCTGCAAGACCCTAAAATGGTCGCCGAACGCCCGCTTAAGTTTTTTACATATTACCTGCGTGCAGAAAAAACGGATATCAAAAGTCATTTCGAAGCGATGAATATTTTAACCGACTTAAAATTTCCAGTAAACGAAAATCGTAGGATATGCATAGACATCGATGAAGTAATTGAGTATTGGAAAGAGTGGGAAACTAAGAGAGATAAACTTCAATACGATATCGACGGCGTTGTCGTGAAGGTTGATTCGCCGCGTCAGCAAGAGATACTCGGTGCAATTGCAAAAAGTCCGCGCTGGGCGTTTGCGTTTAAATTTACTTCGCGCAAAGCGGAAACAAAGCTGCTCGATATCAAATTACAAGTCGGAAGAGTTGGCACTATCACTCCTGTTGCGCATTTGCGACCTGTCTTTCTTGGCGGGACAACTGTAAGCCGCGCATCGTTGTACAACGAAGACTATATCCGGGAATACGATATTCGAATCGGCGATACGGTTGTTATCGAAAAAGGCGGTGATGTAATTCCTAAAGTTACTGCCGTTATAAAAGAAAAACGACCTGCACATACGGTCGAATTCGTTTTTGCATCAAAATGTCCGGAGTGCGGTTCGAAAATTTACCGTCCCGAAGGTGAGGCAAATTACTATTGCGAGAATAACGAATGCCCCGCTCAGGTTAAAGGACGCATCACGCACTGGGCAGCGCGTGGGGCAATGGATATAGCCGGACTCGGCGAGATGGTTGTCAATCAGTTAGTCGAATTGGATTTTATTAAAAATGTCGGTGATTTATACTGGTTGCACCAGCAGAGTGAAAAGATAGCCGCTTTAGAAAGATGGGGCGAAAAAAGTGTCCAAAATTTGTTGGAAGGAATCGAAAACAGTAAACAAAAACCTTATCATCGAGTTTTATTTGCCCTCGGCATCAGACACGTGGGTGCAGGTGTTGCACAAATTTTAACCAACGCGTATCCATCGATAGAGAAACTAATGTCAGCTTCGCGGGAAGACCTGCAAAATATATACGAGATTGGCGAAAAGATTGCGGAAAGTATTTACAGATATTTCCAGGATAAGCATAATCGTGATTTGATCCGTCGACTCAAAGAAGCTGGTTTAAAGTTTTATGTTGAAAAGGCAGCAAAAACACCTTTGAAGGGGAAAACATTCGTTTTGACCGGTACGTTAACAAGCATGACACGCGAAGAGGCAAAAGAGGCGATTGAGAAACTCGGCGGACGTGTTGCCTCTTCCGTATCGAAAAATGTTAATTACTTAATAACCGGCGCTGAACCCAGCTCGAAATTGGATAAAGCAAAAAAATTTGGCACCGAAATTTGGGACGAGGAAAAATTTTTGAAAACCGTGAAAGCAAAATAATAATTAGAAATTGAGATGTTTGAGAGAACGTTAGAGTATATTGGGCTTCAATACACAAAGTTCATTTTCCGAAAAGAAAAAGACGTCCAGCAGGAAATGACAAATTTTATATCGAGGTCGCGGACTGCGCTTATTATCTTGCCCGTCGATTACGACGATGCGCTTGCGGCAGGCGCTGCATTTAAAGCGCTGAAAAAAAAATTCGAGCACCTCGAAATAACTATTCTTACTGAAGGAATCAGAGCGACTCCTTTGAGTGAATTTCCGAAAAGTAAGGTCGTACGGATAAATCAATCACATTTAAACAAGTTTTTTTTACCGCGACAGAAATTCTTGCAGCGAATATTAGAAAACAATTACGACATTACTATCGACTTAAATCTTGATTTCATTCTTTACGCTGCTTATATTAGTAGAGCGACGGGGGCAAGAATCAGAATAGGATTTTCGCACGGCGCCGCAGATACATTTTATAATTTTCAGTTTAACGTTGACCGGAATAAACCGGTTAAATCTATATACGATCAAATAGTACAGTATTTTAAAATGTTTTAACTGGAGTCGACAATGAAGTTTGATGTAAAAAAAGACGGTAACTTAACAATACTAACGATAAAAGAAAAAAAAATCGATACATCCGTTTCGGCAGAACTAAAAGCCGAGTTTCTAATTCTGTGTAAGCCCAAAAACTCTGAGGTTCTTGTAGTTGATATGAAAGCTGTCGAGTTCTGCGACAGCAGCGGTTTAAGCGCTCTTTTAATCGCTCACCGGACGATGAACGAACATAAAGGTGAAGTCCGCTTTGCAAACGTGAATAAATCCATTTTGAACCTTCTGAAAATATCACAACTCGACCGTCTCTTTCGCATATACGGCACTGTAAAACAGGCAATTAAAGGTTAGAATTGTAGATCGCGATGAAGGGCACATCAAACCACTATAGCGGGAGATAGATGGGCTTTTCTAACATCGACATTATTATCGTCGCAGCATATCTATTAGCGATAGCAGTATTCGGAATTATCTCGGGCGGCAAACAAAAATCTATTTCCGATTATTTTTTAGGCAGTAAAAAAATTCCTTGGTGGGCTGTCTGTTTTGCTGTCGTTGCAACAGAGACAAGCACACTCACATTTATATCTATCCCCGGCGTTGCTTACGTTACTAATTTAAATTTCCTTCAACTAACTTTCGGTTACATACTTGGTCGAATAATTATTGCCGCGGTATTATTACCCGCTTACTACAAAGGCAACGTAGAAACTGCATATACATTTCTCGGTAACCGCTTCGGTAAAAAAACTCGAAGTGCCGCTTCGATCGTCTTTATGATCACTCGGCTTTTTGCCGATGGCGTCCGTCTCTACGCCACCGCCATACCGATAAAACTAATTACAGGTATCGATTATCCGAGTGCCATTATACTGACGGCAATCGTTACTCTATTATATACATACATTGGTGGTGTGAGAGCTGTAATCTGGATGGACGTCGTTCAAATGTTTATCTATCTCGGCGGCGCAATTTCGGCAGTCTGGGTATTGACTTCTCAACTACCCGAAGGACTCGCCACAATTTTTACTATGCCAAATCTAAACGAAAAAATTAGTTTGATTAATACAGGATTCAATTTAGATTTTACATCTTTCTTGTCAACCCCGTACACACTTTTCAGCAGTGTTTTGGGCGGGATGTTTCTTTCGATGGCTTCGCATGGAACCGATCAGTTAATCGTCCAACGCTTGTTAGCCACTGATTCTTTAAAAAGTTCTCAGAAAGCAATTATCACCAGCGGTGTTATTGTAATGTTTCAATTTGCCTTGTTTCTTTTGATCGGTCTTCTTTTGTATGCTTTCTATAACGGCACCAAAATGGATGCGAACGAAGTTTTTCCACTGTATATCATCAATAACATGCCATCAGGAATCTCGGGTTTGATTATTGCAGGTTTGCTTGCGGCTGCAATGTCAACACTTGCCGGTTCGATGAACTCACTTGCCTCAGCGGTGATGTTCGATTTTTACAAACCATATTTTGGTAAAAATAACAATCCTACCTCCGACGTTCGTATCTCACGATTTTTCACAGGGTTATGGTGTATTCTTCTCACCAGTTCTGCATTTATTTTTATGGAAACTCCGAAGACGGTCGTTGAACTTGCGCTAAGTATTGCTTCATTTACTTACGGCGGACTGTTGGGAACTTTCTTGCTTGGTGTACTTTTCAAAAAACCGCAGCAGCGGGATGCTTTGATTGCATTTGCAGCAGGTATTATTGTAATGATTGGAGTAATTTATTTTACAAATATTGCATGGACGTGGTACACGGTGATAGGGAGCGGAGTAACTGTGTTGGTGGGGAATTTTGCGGCGGCGATGATTAAAACAAGGAAATTTTAGATTTTAAATTTTATATTTTAAATTAAATGTATTAACTAAAAAATATTAGGAGAATAAAAAACGACGGAAGAAGAACTTAGAAAACGAACAAAAGAGTTTGCTTTGAGAGTAATTAAACTTGTTAATTTTCTACCGAGATCGCAGACCGGAAAAGTTTTAGGAAATCAACTTTTAAGATCAGGAACATCGGTCGGCGCAAATTACAGAGCAGCCTGTAATGCGCGATCGAAAGCTGATTTTATTTCAAAACTTGGAATTTCTCAAGAAGAAGCCGATGAATCCAGTTACTGGATGGAACTAATAATCGAATCAGGACTTATGCAGGAAAAGCTCGTTCAAAAATTATTGCAGGAATCTCATGAACTTACCGCAATATTGACGGCTTCACTAATTACCTCTAAGCAAAGAAAATCAAAATCTAAAATCTAATATATAAAATATAAAATTACCTATGCATTACTTCGATTGGTCTCTCGTAGCTCTTTACTTTCTTCTCAGCCTTGCTATCGGGCTTTATTATACAAAACGCGCTGGTTCAGGCACCAAAGAGTTTTTCCTTTCCGGTCGCAACCTACCTTGGTGGCTCGCCGGAACGTCAATGGTTGCAACAACTTTTGCTGCCGATACTCCGTTAGCTGTTACTGAACTCGTGGCAAAGAACGGAATAGCAGGCAACTGGCTCTGGTGGAACTTCGTCTTCGGCGGGATGCTGACTGTCTTCTTCTTCGCACGACTCTGGCGACGTGCGGGAATAATGACGGACGTGGAATTTGTTGAGATTCGTTACTCGGGAAAACCCGCTGCATTCTTACGCGGCTTCCGTGCATTGTATCTCGGACTTTTTATTAACTGTGTCATAATTGGGTGGGTTAATGTTGCAATGGGTTCGATACTTCAAGGATTATTCGGCATTCCTGAGTCGCAAGTGATTCTTTATGTCGCAGGTGCGATGATTATTGTTGCAATCTATTCAGCACTTTCAGGATTGTGGGGAGTTGCAGTTACGGACGTGTTTCAGTTTATCATTGCAATGGTTGGGACAACAATTTTGG
>JAHJRJ010000329.1 GCA_018830765.1 Bacteroidota bacterium
CAATTCGCCGTCGCCGTGAAATACATACACGCGACTATCTTTGTTATCTAATCGTAACGCTAATGCGGCACCGACAGCAACCGAGAGTCCTTGTCCTAAAGCTCCGGATGCTATCTCGACGCCGGGTACGCCGTGAGTATGAGGAGGAGCCGGATGACCTTGAAGCCGTGTATTTAACTTACGGAGTGTCGTTAATTCGCTGGTAGGAAAATATCCTGCTCGTGCAAGTGAGGCATACCATACCGGAGCGTAATGCCCGGCAGACAGAAAGAAATAATCGCGGTCTTCCCACTTCGGGTTCTTAGGGTCTATGTTCAATACATTAAAATAAAGAGAGGCAAACATTTCAGCCGCGCCAAGGGGTCCACCTGTGTGTCCCGACTTGGAAATCATCAACATCTTAATTACATCTCTTCGTAACTGACGAGTTAACTCTTTTAATTGTTCAATATTGTACTTCTGCATAAAAGTGAAAATTTAACTTTCTTTCTTCTGAAAAAATGATTTAATAACGTCAGAATGCCCTATTAATAACAATGAACAAACTACGATTCCCAAATAAATAAAATTATTTTGGCTTACATAATAAGGGATAAAAATCCTCATAATTTCGTTAGGAAATAATGCGATGATTACCGGGGTAATTACGATTGCCAAGATATTTCCGAGATGTAGATTTTTCGACAACAGATAAACGATCGCAAAAGATAATATCCATATCACGATAAAAATCCAACCGAAAACAAACATCACTCCAGCCGTTATAGCCAAGCCGCGACCGCCTTTGAACTTCAACCACACGGGATAATTGTGACCAATAATTGCTGCAATACCGCTTGATGCCATTAGCCAGAATTCACCGTTCAACAAAAATTTTATTGCCACCACAGCCACAACACCTTTGAGAATGTCAACGATCAAAACAGCCGCACCGATAGCTTTCGAATGAGTTACTTCAAATGTGTTAAAAGTACCGACATTTCCTGTCCCTTCGTCCCTTATATCCTTATGAGTTTTGAATTTAACTAAAAGATATGCAGTCGGAAAAGAACCTATCAGATAGCCGAATAAGATGCTTAAAAAGTAATCAGTCAAATGCCCTCTAAATCATTTAAAATTGATAAATTACGGCTTAATAATACGAAAATTAGTTGGGATTAGCAAGGGAGAAATTCTGTTTGATTTCTTCTAATTATAATGTAAATTTATGCGCTTTAGGAAAAATTGCAATGCAACCAGAATCCAAGAACAACAAATACAAACTCATCTGGCAAATTGTTCAGCAAATCCCGAAAGGAAAAGTAGCAACCTACGGTCATATTGCCGAATTATGCGGATTAAAAGGTCAAGCCCGACTCGTAGGATATGCCCTGCATAACCTTCCCGAAAAGACTAAAATCCCTTGGCACCGAGTAATCAATGCCAAAGCTTACAAAACACTGACATCTTCACGAAAAAAAGATCAACTTTATACCGCATTTTACAACTACGAAGACCACAGCGGGACAAAGGTTGCATCAATAGCACTTAACATTCCCGAACGCAACGTAATCAAAACTATCTTATTGGAGACAGATAAAAAGCAGCCACTTATTGTTCTGATGCACGGAGATTGCGAGTTTTCGACAAAGAACCTTGCCTGCTTGTTAGGAGTAAAACACATCGAGCCTTGCGATTAAAAGACTGCTGAGAAACATACGGGATATATTTTCGGCGGGACGAGTCCGTTTGGAACTCGCAAGCAATTGCCGGTTTATATTAATGGTGACAAGCATTGCATTTCCGATTATAAAAGTTGATGTTGCGATAAAAATGTGATATCCGATATCTGATATTAGATGGTCGATTTTAGAATTTTGCGCCATAGGCGCATCCGCCTTTGGCGGAAGATTTCTGATTTCTGATTTTTCCCTGTGGTTCTTCTTGTCTTCTCCGTGTCATTCCGTGAAATTATTTTTTATTAGTACTTGGCTATTTGTTCTTTGTACTTCGTTATTGGTTATTCGACATTCGATATTCACCCCGATAA
>JAHJRJ010000330.1 GCA_018830765.1 Bacteroidota bacterium
CAATTCGCCGTCGCCGTGAAATACATACACGCGACTATCTTTGTTATCTAATCGTAACGCTAATGCGGCACCGACAGCAACCGAGAGTCCTTGTCCTAAAGCTCCGGATGCTATCTCGACGCCGGGTACGCCGTGAGTATGGACTGGAGCCGGATGACCTTGAAGTTTCGTATTCAACTTTCTCAATGTAGCCAAGTCGTTCAGCGGGAAGTAACCGGCGCGTGCAAGCGAGGCATACCATACTGGCGCGTAATGTCCGGCTGATAAAAAGAAATAATCGCGGTCTTCTGACTTGGGATTCTTCGGATCAATATTCAATACATTGAAATACAACGCTGCAAATATTTCCGCCGCCCCAAGTGGTCCGCCTGTATGTCCCGACTTTGAAATCATCAACATCTTTATAACATCCCGTCTTAGTTGACGAGCCAACTCTTTTAATCGATCAACATTGTACTTCTGCATATAAGTGAATATTCAACCTTCTTTCTTCTTTGAAAAGAATAATTTAATAATGTCCGAATGCCCTACCAATAACAATGAACAAACTACGATTCCCAAATAAATAAAATTATTTGGGCTTACATAATAAGGTATAAAAATCCTTATAACTTCGTGCGGTATTAATGCTATGATTACCGGAGTAGCAACGATTGCCAATATATTTCCGAGATGTAGATTTTTCGACAACAGATAAACAATCGCAAAAGATAATATCCATATCACGATAAAAATCCAACCGAAGACTAACATTACACCTGCTGTAACCGCCAACCCGCGACCGCCTTTGAACTTCAACCACACGGGATAATTGTGACCAATAATTGCTGCAACGCCGCTTGATGCTATTAACCAGAACTCACCATTCAATAAAAATTTTGTCATCAGCACTGCTGCTACACCTTTGAGGATATCCACAATCAAAACTGCAACACTGACAGCTTTAGACTGAGTAACTTCGAAGGTGTTAAATGTTCCGACATTTCCTGTCCCCTCTTGTCTGATATCCTTATGAATTTTGAATTTAACTAAAAGATATGCAGTCGGAAAAGAACCTATCAGATAGCCGAATAAGATGCTTAAAAAGTAATCAGCCAAATGCCCTCTAAATCATTTAAAATTGATAAATTACGGCTTAATAATACGAAAATTAGTTGGGATTAGCAAGGGAGAAATTCTGTTTGATTTCTTCTAATTATAATGTAAATTTATGCGCTTTAGGAAAAGTTGCAATGCAACCAGAATCCAAGAACAACAAATACAAAATCATCTGGCAAACAGTTAAGCAAATTCCAAGAGGAAAAGTAGCAACCTACGAACAAGTTGCAGAATTAAGCGGGTTGACAGGTCAGCAAAGATTGGTTGGATATGCAATGCACAATCTGCCGGAGGACACCAATCTCCCTTGGCACAGAGTAATCAATGCCAAAGGTAAAATATCATTTCCCAAAAACTCGAAAGCGCATAAATTGCAACGGTTGTTTTTAGAAAAAGAAAGTATTATTTTCACCAACGAAAAAATTGATTTTGAAAAATACGGCTGGATAGATCAAAAGAACCGCTTGTAGTCCTAATGCACGGCAATTGTGAGGTCTCTACAAAACAGCTAGCACGAACTCTCGGAGTAAAACACATCGAGCCGTGCGACCAAAAGACTGCTGAGAAACATACGGGATATATTTTCGGTGGGACGAGTCCGTTTGGAACTCGCAAGCAATTACCGGTTTATATTAATGGTGACAAGCATTGCATTTCCGATTATAAAAGTTGATGTTGCGATAAAAATGTGATATCCGATATCTGATGTTAGATGTTCGATTTTAGATTTTACCCGCCCGACTGAACGACGTTAGTCGTTCGGGCGGGGATTTCTGATTTCTGATTTTTCCCTGTGGTTCTTCTTGTCTTCTCCGTGTCATTCCGTGAAATTATTTTTTATTAGTACTTGGCTATTTGTTCTTTGTACTTCGTTATTGGTTATTCGACATTCGATATTCACCCCGATAA
>JAHJRJ010000080.1 GCA_018830765.1 Bacteroidota bacterium
TAATTTTCCAGCCTCAGCAAAGTTCGTACTTTTACGGGACGGACTGTAATACTGCATTTGATTAGGTAGATGATAGACACTGTCGAGAACGGTACTTTTCACTATTAACTTGCCGTTGGTAACTTTACACCAATAATTTTCGAGAAACAGTAAGTGATCTTGAAAGTATTCTTTGTTATGCGGAGGAGAATCTATAATAGAATCGGCAGCCGATAAATCGAACTTGCCGTTTCCGGATGTTCGTGAATCGTTGTCTTCCAAAAAATCGACCATCACGGCAAGCACCCTTACAGTTTCGGGAGACACCGATGATTTAGGACCATCCCCTCTGACTGAGATGGGATGGTCTAACATAAGCGGACTTTTTTCTTGCGCAAGAATCGGCGGTAAGAACAAAAACCAGCATATTCCTGCGATAATAATTACCGCAAGTTTTTTATAATTCATTGAGTTGTGCTGTAGGATTTATTCGGCACCAAAGTTTATTAAGAGTGTGAACCTGAGAGTTTCCGACAGTGGATGATTTTCTTCGATTGCCGATAAGTAGCTGAAATCAAATCCATAGATATCGTAACGAATACCTGCGCCGAAAGTCAGGAACTTACGGTTACCGAAACTTGGGTCTTCATAAAAATAACCGAACCTAATTGCTACGAGTCTTGGCGAGCCATACCAATATTCCATACCACCGCCAATAGTTACTTTACGAAGTTTTGACCCGTCACTCCACGCCGAGTATAATGCTTTGAATGAATTATCAGATGATCCATCTTGGTAGCGTCTGACGAGTATCCGTTGAAAATCTATATTTGCTTGAATATTGTTGAATTCGCTCTTCAACAAATCAAACCCCAAACCTAATCGTAAATTTGTAGGGAGAGGATCGGCTTGTGCTTCGTCGATATAAGCCACTTTCGGTCCGAGATTGGCGAGGTTAATTCCGATATTCATATCAGTAAGGAACTCACCGTCCAACATTGGTTGCTTATACAATCCGGCGATATCGAAACTAACGGTGTTGGCAATGCCTGAACCTTTTTCATCCCCCGTACCGAATGGAGCTAACGCCGACCGAATAAACCTCAGGTTTACACCTACGCCTAAATTATCAAGAACCTTTGTAGCATAACCGCCAGTTATTGCAAACTCGTAAGCTTTAAAACGACCAACTTCTTCTGGACCGCTGGAGAGAGTTTTAACAAATTCGCCTAAATTGAGGTATATGATATTTGCGCCGATTGTTCCGCCAATCGCTTCAAAATAACCTTTATAACCGAGGTATTCATAGAACAAGTCTGACATCATAAATTGCGGCAACCAGTTCGCATGCGTTATACTTATTTCTTGCCCACTCTGGAATGCAAGTCCCGCCGGATTCCAGAAGATTGCCGAAGCATCGTCAGCGATTCCGGTTCCCGATTCTCCCATGCCGCTTGCGCGTGAATTGGGTGCAATCAGTAAGAATGGAACCGCAGACTCACCCTGGCTGTAAACCGTAATGGGTAACGTTCCAACTATCAGTAAGATAATCACAAAAAGGTGCTTCATGATTTTTTTTTGTTTCATTTTAATCTTTCCTCATATAACGTGATACAATATTAATTTAAAATCTTTATCAGCTAATAGCAACTTTCATCTTAATACACTTATCTTTCCCAGCGCTTCGCTTACGAATCGTCCGTCTTGAGTTTTTAAAACAACTTTATACAAATAGATACCGTTCGCGAGCTTGTCGCCATCTCTATCTCTTCCGTCCCATTCAATCCTGACAAATTTATCATTTATATTGGATTCTTTTATTGATTGAATTAAACGTCCTGCAATTGTGTATATCTTAATTTCAGCATCCACAGATACTATTTGATTGTGGTGGAAAGTAAAAATCGTCGAAGCTGAAAATGGATTCGGATAATTATAAACATCGGTGATCTTTAATCCTTGCGCGGTCAAAACATCGAAAATAGTCTCATTCGTAGAGGTGTTGTTAAAGACATCCCAAGCCCTGATTTTGATTGAATGCGTACCGGGAGTTAACTTTCCGAATTGGTATTCAACAGTTCCTTCCTGAAAAGTGTTGACTTTGCTCTTGTAATAAGGCGTTATATCGATACTCTCAGTTTGGTTGTCGAGCCAAGCTTCTATCCTGTGTCCCACGCCCGCACCCGATGCATTTATACCAGATTCGTCTTTTAAATCGGCAATTAATAAAGGGGCTTCGGGCACTACATCGCCGGGCAGGAATGACCGTGCGTTAAAATAGATGTTTATTTCGGGTCCCTTACCGTCATTAACGGCAGTCGTATCCGTACCGTCGATCCGGAAATTCTCAGTGTATCCCATTCCATCAGTTTCTTCATTCCAAAAATAGAGAGTGATTCGTCCGTTCAGCGTGTCGTATGAGATGTCTTTAGGAATTATAAACTCTGAATTAAATTTTCCGTTTGATATAGAGCTTTCACCTTTAAATATAATGCCACCGGAGGTTTTATAAGGACGAAAATAAGGCCATTCTGGAACAGGAACATATTTGTTGGCGTCGTAAACAACGACTTGTGCTTTGCCGGTAAAATTAGATACCGAGAACGATGACGGTTCGCGGACATTCCCTGCTAAAGACACGCGTTGCAATGCTTGTAGTTTTATCGGACGGTCGGCGTATTTACTATTTATAGAATCGATGGTTCCACTCCTTTTAGGCAATCCGATTCTCACTGAAGGATCACCAAGAAGGAAAAATTTTCTATCATTTATCTCATTATAAATTTGCTTCGCTCTATAAACGGCATCTCCAAAACGTTGAGGAATTAGTTGAGCGGCCGCATCGAATCTAAATATTTCTCGATATAGTTGCATGTTTAATACACGGTTGGGGCCGGGGTAGACAGCGCGCGTGGCAGCGAATACGCCGATTGCGCCGGCGTTTGGTTTATTCGCCAAAATTTCACCGCCGCTCTGGTCACCTGTTCCGTCAAATTCCGAAAAATTACAAGTAGCAGCTACGAGGAAAAAATATTTATTTTTGTTTTGAAGTAACGGAAAATCGGTTTCGCGTACAAAAACTTGTTCGTGTGTCCATAACCGTGGGTTACCATGACCGTTGAAATTAAGCAACAGCGTACCGTCGTTAATCTGCTTGACTATCGCTTGGTTAGCAGTAGGTTTTCTTCGTCCGACAGATGTTACTACAGTAGGATACTCCACAATATATATTTTGCGTTGTTCGATGGAGTTAGGTGTAACAGAAACAACGCTTTCGGCATCGTCGGTGTGCGTCGAGCCCTCGTCGCGACCGGCTGCTGGACCATCATCTGCCACAAAAGTAGCACGCATTTTCCATGGATCGCGCACAGGATTTTTTTCGTAATCTATTATTTTATCAATCACCGCGTTTGCTTCAACGAGCGACCTAACAGCTAATCTACCGACCGCCAAGAACACACGTCCACCATTGTCAAAAGTCACAAACGGATCTTCCGACGCATAAGAGTTAATGATTGAGTAAGATTCAGGAGTTTCCCAGGCTGGTATCCAATTCGGTCCGCTTGTGGTAATTCTTCTATAATCATAATCACCGTCGCCCAATAATAAAACATACTTTAACGATTGGGCAGGCGATGAGTTGTAAGCAAACTTAAGAAAATTCCGGATTGCCATCGGGGAAGAAAGTCCGCCGCCGAATTCGTTATAAATTTCATCAACATCTACGACTAAGGTTTGCAAACGGTCGGGGCCTATTCCTTCACGGTGATTTTTTAGCCGGTTTGCTGCATTCTTGAATTCGCTATGACTGATTATTATAAATTGGATTGAATCGCCGTATGAAACAACGCCGTGAAGGTTTTGATTATTGACTTTTGTAAGATTAGAGACCGTCTTGTATCCTGTCGGTCCTACAGCATAAATATCTTTTGGGATGCCGGAATTCAACTGCAGTTGAAAAGTAACACTATTAGCCATCACCGGGCTGGTCACAACTTTTGCGTTTTGGAATTCGCTCACATCGAATACTTGTATATCGTTCGAGCTGAAACCGATGATATTGTACTTGGCGACTGAAGTCGTATCTTGTGTGTGAAATGAGAAGATATCGTTTTGAGATATTAACAATCTTGAATAAAATATTTCAAACCAATCCAAATAACCCAAACCCGAAGAGCTGTTGCTTGTAAATTTAATTTTCA
>JAHJRJ010000331.1 GCA_018830765.1 Bacteroidota bacterium
ACCATAAAAATTGGTTCAAAGGTAATTGAAGAAAAAGTTCAGAAAGGAAGAATCACAATTAACTCAGTAGAAAACGACTACGCAACTGCACCCGCACCCTTTGATTTTACAGTTAATGATGGAGATAAGGGAGTGAAGGTAGTGAGGAGGTAAAACGAATAACAACTCTCAAAACATTTATGCAATACTTGCTGCTTCTGAAAACCTATCTAAAAAGCAAGGTAAACAAAAATGGGAAGTCTTGAGAGCAGTTTTAGGAATTGACGAAAGCATAGCAAAAAAATTTGCGAGGATTGAGAGCGGGAGGCTGGTAATTAATTAGATTATATAATTCAAAAGTAATAAATATTATATGGTTGATTTATAAAAAAGGTATAAAATGTTTTTTGAAATATTCTTCTTTAAAATGTGAAATACTAAACATATTAAGGAGCAAATAGTTATAAATAAAAATACTGGGGTATGTACAACCGTCCAGTTAATCTATTACCTCTACAGACCTGACATATCCAAAGAATCAGATAGAATTTGAAAAGGTGTTTTCGAGCAAAAACAGAATCATTTGTGCTGCCTATGAAATATACTGAAATATTGAATGTTAGATGACTGTAGAGGTGTACATACTCCAGTATAAAAATTCATGGAGGATTTATGAAACCAATAAACACTATTCATAGAATTCTGGCCGGGTTGTCGTTGGTTACAATTTGCGTAGCCTGCCTTTTTGCCCAGCCCTCGACGCCACGAGATAGCACGTGGGTAACCAATGGAAACGTACTCTCCGTGGCTCATTCGGGCGGAATCACCTACATCGGCGGCGATTTCACATACGTGGGACCAAACACCTGGTATGGTGCTGCTTTAAGCACTTCAACTGGAGCGCCAAATTTGCTATTCCCGCGTGTTAATGGCCCCGTTTTTGTCACCACCCCTAATGGCAGTGGCGGATGGTACATTGGAGGCAAGTTCACTAAAGTCGGTACATATACAAGGAATGGAATTGCCCGAATCTTAAGTGACGGTAGCGTCGACCCTAATTGGAACCCAAATGCATCAGGCAGTATTGGTGATTATCCTACCTACAATCCGGTCTACGCTATTGTTATCGACGGCTCAACGATCTACGTTGGGGGAAATTTTAGTAGTATTGGCGGACAATCCCGGAACGGGGTAGCTGCTCTTTATGCCACGACGGGACAAGCCACTTCGTGGAATCCCAACGCATCCAACACTGTTCGAACATTGACAGTTAGCGGCTCAGTGGTGTATGTTGGTGGGGATTTCTACTCATTGTATTCCCCCACGATTGGAGGACAGAGACGAAATTATATAGCCGCAATTGACAAAGCGACTGGAAGCGCAACGTCGTGGAATCCCGAACCGAATGGCATCGTAAACGCTATTGCAGTCAGCGGCTCGGCTGTCTTCTCTGGTGGTGAGTTCACAAACGCTGGGGGTCAAGTCAGGAATTACCTTGCGGCATTCGACCTCACGACAGGGAGTGCCACATCATGGAATCCCAACGGCAATGCTAAGGTCATGACGTTCGCGTTGAGTGGATCCACTCTGTACGTGGGTGGTGATTTCACAACTATCGGAGGCTTGGTACGAAATAGGATAGCTGCAGTCCCCGTGACTTCAAGCACGCCAGCAAGCTGGAATCCAAACGCTAATGGAATCGTCCGAAGCATCAGTGTTAGTGGTTCAACCGTTTATGCGGGAGGGGATTTCACAAGCATTGGCGGCCAGTTCAGAAATTATATCGCTGCACTCGATGGTTCGACAGGAAACGCTACTTCGTGGAGTTCTTACAGCATCTCTACGGTTCGTGCAGTGGGAGTAAGTGGAGGAACTGTTTACGTAGGTGGAGATTTTAGAAGTATTGGTGGGCAGGTACGAAATCGACTAGCGGCACTCGATGGTGCAACAGGTTTTGCGACCGCCTGGAATCCCGATGCTAACGGCGTAGTCTGGGAGATAACACCCAGCGGTTCGACCGTTTACATCGGCGGGGAGTTTACTCAAGTAGGAGGTCAGGTGAGAAACCGCATCGTTGCCGTTGATGCGAATACTGGAGCATTGACTTCATGGAATCCGAATGCTAACGGCCACATTTACGCCATTACAGTAAGCGGGTCGACAGTTTATGTTGGCGGCGCATTTACGAGCATCGGCGGGCAAACAAGAAACAGAATCGCCGCAATCGATGCCGCCAGTGGCACGGCGACAGTCTGGAATCCGAACGTAAGCGGTGATTGGGTTACAGCCATTCTAAGAAATCAATCTACGGTCTTCATTGCCGGCTATTTTACAAGTGTCGGTGGTCAATCCAGACAGTCCATTGCTGCTATCGATGCAGTGACAGGTTCAGTATTGTCTTGGAATCCTACTTTAAATTCATACAGTTATGTATATGGAATGGTATTGGAAGGAAATACCCTATACATCGGTGGAAACTTCACTCAAGTCAAGGGTCAGGCGAGAAACCGGCTTGTAGCAGTTGATATCACAACTGCTGATCCGACTGGTTGGAACCCAAATGCGAACGGGAATGTACTCGCCGTCATACTCAGTGGGTCTAATATATACGTGGGTGGTCGATTTACAAATGTGGGCGGATACCCACGAAAATACGTGACAGCGGTCGACAAGATTACAGGGATCCCAACCGATTGGAGTCCAGACACGGACGGCGAATACCCAGATTATGGCTCAGTCTGGTCTCTTGCTTTTGCAGGGTCTGCTATCTTAGCCGGGGGTACCTTCCGTACAGTTCGAGGCGAAATTCAGGATTATTTTGCCCAGTTTGGAAATGTACCTGTGAATCTTAATAGACCACCGGTCTTCACCCGAACGATGCCCGATACGGTAATAAAGGAGAACTCTACACTAACATATCAATATCTTGGTAGCGATCCTGACCCAGGTGACGTTTTGCGATTCGGTTTAGCTGTAAAGCCAACCGGAGCTTCAATCGATTTTATAACCGGAGTATTCATCTGGAAGCCGAATTATGACCAGGCGAGAATCTCACCATATTTGGTAATAGCGTCATTAACAGATGGTTATGCTATTACTTTGGATTCGGTTTTAATTACGGTTCAAAATGTAAATAGACCACCGGTCTTTACTCGTACGATGCCCGATACGACAATTAGAGCAACGCAATTGTTTCGTTTTGATTTTAGCGTTTCCGATCCGGATATTGATCCTAGTATCTATATGATCATATCTGGACAGCCGGGTATGGCAATAAACGATCTGGGAAGATTTTCCTGGGTACCAACTGCGACGCAATTAGGTTTATTTACTTTGGTTGTAGGGGCTACTGATTTCACCGATACTGCAAAGGCAACATCTAAGATCACTGTTGTACCTCCAACTGGCGTAGAAGATAATGCAGGAATTCCAAAGAAGTACGATTTGTACCAGAATTATCCAAATCCCTTCAATCCAAGCACAACAATAAAATTTGCTTTACCAGAACGAGCAAAAGTAAACCTAAGTATTTATAATTTGCTTGGAGAAAAAGTCGCAGAACTTGTTAATGGTGAGTTAGATGCCGGCTACCACGAGACGCGATGGAATCCGAATCCTTCGACACGCTCAGGACAAGTACTTGCAAGCGGAGTGTACTTCTACACTTTGCAAGCTGGTAAGTTTGTTGAAACGAAAAAATTAATTTTGATGAAATGATACTGGTTTTTGAATTGCAATTTATTATAGAATACAAAACACTATCAATTGAAAAGGAATATTTAGTGTGCATTGAAAAAAAGCTGGAACTTTCACTAATCTATTATTTCATGCTAGCATAAAGTAGAAATTTTTACAATTTTGAAAGGATTATAAGAATGAAAATTATTTCTCTCTTTTTCTTTACAATTATGGTCTCTTTTTTAAACCTAAGTTGTTCAAAAAACTCAGAAGTAAATGATATTATTCATAAAAAATGGGAATCAATTTTAATTAAGTGCAATGGCTCGATATATATTTTGGAGGAAAAGTCTATATATGATGGTAGCATATTAGCGACAATAACAGAACTTAAAGATTATTATATAAACATTAAAAGTTATGGTATTGATAAAGCAGATAAGTTAAATGGTATTGAATGGGATGGTGTTTCTGAAATTAATTTCAGCGCATACAGACAAAGATTTTTTGGGGGTTATTACCAAAGCGGTGTCTGGTCTAGATGGAGTACTGGAGGATGTATAAGACTTTACATAAGGAAAATAAAGGGGGTATGGAACATAAAGGATGGTCCTATTTGTGACTTAGGTTTATTTCAAAAATATAAATCAATTCTTGATGGAGATTGTAGGTATATACAGAAGTATATAAAATAATATTCTAGTTGACATTTATTTTTACCGTTTAATAACAAGAATTTATTCAAACAACGAAATTAATTTTAATGAAATGAGTTAATACAAGAGGTGATAACTTTCTGGAAGATGTCATCTCTTAATGGGACAGGTTTCTGAGAGCTGATATCTTTTTGTAATGTTGCATATGCAGGAAATTTTAATCCACCTTCGCGTTCCGCTTCGGCGGACGAGAAGGCTTGGGTATAATTCCTCGCTACTTGCAGTGAGGGAGTTCATTTTTTTTTTGTAATCTTAAACACCTCTTTAAGATATTGCAAACCTTACTCGTAAGGATTATATTAATAAAAAAGGAATTCCTATGAAATTCAACGTAATATTAGAAAAAGCCGATGAAGGTGGGTACAACGTCACCGTTCCTGCTTTGGATGGTTGCTTCACTGAAGGTGATACAAAAGATGAAGCACTAGAAAATGCAAAAGAAGCAATAATTTGTTATTTAGAAGGACTAGAAAAATTGAATCAGATTAAGTCTTCACCTGATGCTGAGGTTAAAGAATTAGAGATTGCCATTTGAGCAAAACATTTTCTGGTAAACAAGTTATCAAAGCTTTGAGGAGAATTGGGTTTATTGTTGATCATCAGCGTGGCAGCCATATATTTTTACATAACCTAGAAAAGAACCAATCAGTTACTGTTCCTAATCACAAAGAGTTGAAGAAAGGGACACTTAATAATATTCTAAAAAAAGTTGGATTGACTATTGATCGACTGAAAGAATTGATTTAGGCATTTTGTCCAATAAGAAGATTTTCAAATAATTCCTCCCTATAAAAAAATGTCTTTTATTCAATAATTTCCAAATTGAAACTCTAAGCACATCTTTCTATATTTGTACAAAATTTTTGTAATTCTCATAATATTGAAACGAATTGAATTTCTACGACAAAACTATTCTGGATAACGGAATTAAAATCCTCACCGAAAAGAACAAT
>JAHJRJ010000081.1 GCA_018830765.1 Bacteroidota bacterium
TCTGATGGACGCTTCTTATAAATTTATACTCGATGAACAAGAAGCCCAAACAGTTATCCTAACAATCAACAATTTCGAGATTATTTCTTGGTGGTTTCAAATCATCATACCGGTCGGATTTGGATTGATGATTTTCCGGTTTCTTATTAATGCTTCTTCTTCCATGATTCAAATCATCCGCCCCAAACCATCTGTGGAGAATAATTGATGGAAACTATTCTGGTCATCATCGCGCTGATACTCTTAGCTTTTTTCGGTTCCCCGCTCTTTTCGATCATTGGCGTAATAGCGTTGCTCGCTTTTCACTCAGCACAAATCGATTCATCGGCAGTTATTGTGGAATTATACCGGCTGGCAAATACGCCGACGCTGATAGCTATTCCATTTTTTACATTTGCAGGATATTTATTGGCAGAGAGTAATTCGCCCCAAAGAATCGTTGCGCTTGCTCGCGCATTGTTCGGCTGGATACCGGGCGGACTTGCGGTAGTAGCGCTTGTTTCCTGCGCGATATTTACCGCTTTCACAGGCGCTTCGGGCGTTACGATAATCGCGCTCGGAGGTTTGCTCTATCCCATTTTACTAAAAGAAAAATATCCGGAGAAATTTTCGCTCGGATTGATGACGACCTCCGGCAGTTTGGGATTATTGTTCCCACCGAGTCTCCCAATCATTTTATATGCGGTAGTTGCAAAGATAAGCGTAGATAAGCTATTCGTTGCGGGCTTTGTTCCTGGTATGCTGTTGTTAATTGTACTCGCAATTTACAGTATCCGGTTTGGCATTAAATCTCATATTCCAAAAACAACATTTGAAATAAAAAATATATTGGTTGCCGTAAAAAATGCGGCTTGGGAAATTCCTCTCCCTTTCGTAATTATCGGAGGAATTTATGGCGGCTTATTTACCGTTACAGAGGCGGCTGCCATTACAGCATTTTATGTATTAGTTGTAGAAGTTTTTATCTATAGAGATCTAAAACTGTTTAAAGATATTCCGAAAATTATGCAAGAGAGTATGGTGCTGGTCGGCGCGATTCTCATCATCTTAGGAACGGCTCTCGGTTTGACGAATTATTTGATTGATGCTGAAGTTCCGATGAAGCTGTTCATTGTAATCGAAGAACTCATCACAAGTAAAATCTTATTTTTAATTTTACTTAATGTTTTCCTTCTTATTGTGGGAATGATGATGGATATTTTTTCCGCTACTATTGTCGTTGTACCTCTCATAATCCCGATTGCTCTTGCCTACGGGGTCGACCCGGTTCATCTCGGAATAATTTTTTTGATCAATCTCGAAATCGGATATGTAACTCCACCCGTCGGTTTAAATCTATTCATCGCAAGTTTCAGATTCGAAAAACCAATCACCGAAGTTTATACTTCGACTCTTCCTTACATCGCCATTCGACTCGTTGTTCTGGTTTTTGTAACATACATACCCGATTTAAGCTTATATTTAGTCAAGTTGCTTCAAATCGAATAAATGAAACTTCTGAAACATAGAAAATAGAACACGGATGAACACTGATTGAACGAATGAACACTGATTGAACGAATGAACACTGATAACAATCCGTGTATATCAGTCAAATCCGCGTTCTTCTGTCCCGATAGCTATCGGGATTAAATTATTTTTTCATCGCAGATATGATTTTTCAGAAGTCTCTAAGTATATCATTGCGGTTTTAATCTAATATCACATTATGCGAGTAGGAAAAACCGCCCGTCTCTAAAATTATCTTAGTCGAACCCTTTTTCAAATTCGCCGTCTCCACAGCAACAACGTAACGTCCCGCATCTTTTACTTCATAGACTACAATTCGTGTATCAGTTTTATCATAATCTTCAATTTTCAAAATGATTTTATCCGTACGCTCTACTTCGTATGTGAGATAAAGTGTTCGTTGACTTTTCTTTAAAAGATAAGCAAGGAGGAATTTTGGTGTAAGTTTTTTTGGTAACTGCACTATCAGGGTAATTTCTACTTCCTGAACGCTCGCAGGTGTGCTTTCGTTGTTACCTTTATCGAATGCTGTAACGACATAATAATAATGTCCCGACCTCGGTCTTTCAATTATATCTATATACGAATTTTCTTCAGCGGGAATAATCGCTAAAATATTTGCTGGGTTATTTATGTCAACCGGCTTTACGGGTGAA
>JAHJRJ010000082.1 GCA_018830765.1 Bacteroidota bacterium
GCATGCTAGTAACAGCAAATAAAAATTAAAATCAATTATATTTTTATGTTTAGTTGAATTTGTGTTATTATTATTTTCACCTATTTAAACCGAGATAATGAAATTGGATATTATTACAGAGCACGATAAAAAATACTGGCAATACGAATACGATGTAGTCGCGAAATATATTCTCCCGCTTCTGAAAGATTGGGGAATAAAGTTATCTGGCGCGTCTATGTTAGATGTCGGTTGTGGCGACGGCGGCGGTGTATCGGCTCTATATGATGCAGGATTTATTTGCAAAGGATTCGATATAGAACCGAGACGGGTAGAATTAGCAAACCTAATGCGCGGTGAAAGAAAGTTCGAAATGGTACCAGGCAACATTTACGAAGAGTCCTTTCCTTATTTAGAGGAAAAGTTCGATTTAATAGTCCTCCACGACGTATTTGAACATCTTGAACAAAAAGAATTGGTACTCGAAAAACTCAAAAGTTGTCTTCTAACGCACGGAAAGATTCTGATTACTTTTCCGCCCTATTATTCCGCTTTCGGTGCTCATCAACAATTGTTAAATTCGAAATTAGGCAGAGTACCGTTCTTTCATCTTTTACCATTTGCAATATCGTATTTCATTGATACATTTCCCGGTGAACATAAATTCTTTGTAGAAGAGATAAAGAAGCTTTCAAAGATAAAAATGGGAATTACAAAGTTCGAAAATATAATTCGAGAAAGCGGTTTAAAAATTTTTGTAAAAAAGAAGTATATTGTAAGCCCGAACCACATTCGATTCGGTTTAAAACCTGTTGGAGCTGGAATTTTAGGTGAAATTCCAGTGATAAAAGAATTAATAACATCAGGCGTTGTTTATTTATTAACAAAAAATATTTAACTGCAGATTAAACCGAAAAAGCACGGATGGTACACAGATTAATCCTCAAATCCGTGATAATCAGTGCAATTTCTGTGTTTATTCGTGGTTATTAAATTAATCAGATTAAAGTATATAAGTGAAAATAGCAATAGTATTTGGAACCCGACCTGAAGCCATTAAGATGGCTCCGATTGTCAAAGAGTGTGAAAGACGTAACCTCAACTTCGTTACAATCGTAACAGCGCAGCATCGCGAGATGCTCGACCAAAAGCTTGAAGTGTTTGGCATCAAACCAGGTTACGATTTGGATATAATGCAGGCGAATCAGGACTTATTTTATATTACGTCGAGTGTGATTAACGAAATGAAGCCGATTTTGATGAAGGAAAAACCAGATGTAATACTCGTTCAGGGAGATACCACAACTACATTCGCTACGAGTCTTGCTTCATTCTATCTCAAAATCCCTGTCGGACACGTCGAAGCAGGTTTAAGAACCTGGAATAAATATAATCCATTCCCTGAAGAAATAAACCGGCAGCTTACAACTCGACTCACCGATTTTCATTTTGCACCAACAGAGTGGTCAAAGAAAAACTTGATTGCAGAAGGTGTAGACGAATCAAAAATATTTATAACCGGTAATACTGTAATTGATGCGTTGCTTATGATTGTAGATCCAAATTACCGGTTCGAAGACGAACTGTTAAATGAGATTGATTATAAAAACAAGAAAGTAATTTTACTTACATCACACCGCCGCGAGAATTTCGGCGAACCTATGCGGCAAACTTTTTCAGCATGCAAGCATCTGGTCGAAACAAATCCCGATGTCGAGTTAATTTACCCTGTTCATCCTAATCCCAATGTTCAAAAGATGGCGAACGAAGTTTTGCGTGGAGTCGATCATGTGCATTTAATCGAACCTTTAGACTATCGTCCATTCGTCCAGTTGATGAATAAATGCTATCTGATTTTGACTGATTCGGGCGGTGTTCAGGAAGAAGCACCTTCACTCGGGAAACCGGTTCTTGTTTTACGCAAAACAACCGAACGCCCTGAAGCTATACAAGTCGGAACGGCGAAACTTGTTGGAACAGACAAAGATATGATAATAAATGAAGCTCAAAGATTGCTTTCGGATAAATCCGCTTACTTAGAAATGTCCACCAAAGCAAACCCATACGGTGATGGAAAAGCAGCGGAAAGAATTGTAAACATAGTTTTAGAAAAACTTTGATAGAATATCTCTTTTGAATATCGAACCCGCCTGACCCGCTCGACCATGTCGTTCGGGCGAGCCGTCGGGCAGGTATCGAACGCTGAATATCCAATGATGAATTTAAATGTACAAAGTACAAAGAACCAAGAACGAAGAGCAAATGACAAATGACAATTGACCAATGACCGGTCCCTTAGTTTACATCATAGTTTTAAGCTGGAACGGTAAGGCAGATACACTCGAATGCCTTAGCTCGCTAAAGGAATTAGTTTACCCGAATTACAGAGTTTTGGTTGTTGATAATGCATCTTCAGATGGTTCGGCAGAAGAAGTTAAATCTCAATTTCCGGACGTTGAACTGATTGTTAACAAAGAAAATTTAAGGTTTGCCGGCGGAAATAATGTGGGGATTGAATATGCTGTATCAAAAAATGCCGACTATATTTTGCTGATCAACAACGACACGATTGTAGATAATAATTTTTTAAGTGAACTTGTTAGAACAGCAGAATCGGACAATGAAATTGGAATGGTTGGTCCTAAAATTTATTATTACTCCGAACCAAATCGAATCTGGTACGCGGGCGGAAAAATTGAGTTGTGGAAGGGTTGGCTTTCACACATAGGTGTAAGAGAGTTAGATAATGGTCAGTA
>JAHJRJ010000083.1 GCA_018830765.1 Bacteroidota bacterium
CAAAGCACAAATAAATATCAAAAACCAATTACAGAATATGTTAAGGTTTAGAATTTGGAATTTAAAATCAGTTTGTCGTGCCAAATGTTTTCCCCTCTTCCAACGTTTTATCATACTCTTCTTTATAATGTTTTACAGCTTCAAATAATAATTCTGCTAGCCGTTGTTGCCCCCTATTAGATTTTAAAAATTTCTCATCTCCACGGTTGGAGAGATAACCCATCTCGACGAGGACGTTCGGCATAGACGCACCGACCAGAACAAAGAACCCCGCTTGTTTTACGCCTTGATTTTCGAGGTTTGTATGATTAGAAATTTTGCGTGTCAGAAGATCCGCAAAACGTTCGCTGTATTTGACGTATGCGCTTTGCGCCATCGTTAACAATATAAAATTCTCTTCTGTCAACTCTTGATACCTTTTCTCGTATCCTTCCTCAAATTGGATTACTGCGTTTTCTCTTCCAGCAATCCTCAATGCGTGCTCGGTTTTTCCAGGACGCAGTAGGTAAACTTCAAATCCATTTGCCGGATGAGGTTTTCGGGGTGCCGCATTGCAATGCAAGCTCACGAATAACTTTCCGTTTGCTTGGTTTGCAATTTGTCCGCGCTTGTATAATTCTACAAATTCATCCGTCCTGCGAGTATAGACGACTTTCACGTTGGGCAAATTTTTCTCTATCATTCTACCGAGTTTTAAAGCAACAGACAGAGTCACATCTTTCTCTTTGGTTTTAGTAACTCCGATAGCGCCCGGGTCTTTTCCGCCGTGTCCCGGGTCGATGACTACCACATCCATCTTCCACCGATTTCGCTCGCGTTCCAAATTACGCTCGTACGATTTTTGTTTTTTCTCGGCAACCTGTTGATTGGTTATGGTGTGAATAGTGATGAGCATGTCGTTGCTGCCTTCGGCTTGTATGATTTCGGTGCCCGATATTGGACCGCTTAACTTGAACGTTAGCTGCACCGATGTCGGCGAGGGAAATATCAGCAACTGTTTCACAATACCCAATGGTTTTACTTTTTGTAAAGCTTCGGTGTGCGCTCGGACGTTTGCAATTGTAACGTAAAGCCACCCGCTTTTCTTTTCTTTATCGCTGGCATCGTATTTTACCCAGCTATCGTAATCGAGTAACTTTTTTTTCGAATGGAGTCGGACCAAAGTTCCGTTGATTTTTTCCTCATACGAAATGCTTGCGATATCGTATGGAGATACCCGCTTTATCTCTTTCACTGTGATTGATTTTTTATCGTAATCGAAATTAATTTCTTCGGAAATAAATTTATCCAAGATCGGTATGAATCTTTTAGCGGGAACAAAGAAAGAGTTAGCCGCAAAGTAACACTTACTATAAAGTTGAACCACACTCGCACTGTTCATTTTATCCACGATTACTGCGTAAGAATTGTCGGCGGTAATTTTTATTCGATATTCTCCCGTTTTAATCTCGATTTTTTTTGCCTCAGTGTTAACGAATGCGGTCCAATTCAATACATTCACTAAATCCGTCAATGAAAAATATACGACGCCGTCGTGTGTAAAGCTGCCCAAAACCGTATTTTTAGATAGATTATCAGGAAAATACAGCGGCAGTGTGTACTGTGATGCGACAGGCAGATAGAATAATAACAGTAATATTGCGAGTTTTAAAGTGCGACTCATCTAGATTATCTATAATTGACGAATTGTACGGCGAATTTTAAATCGGCGTCACGTATCATTTGTATTATAGTTTGAAGGTCATCTTTATCTCTACCCGTAACGCGCACCTGCTCGTCCATTACTTGTGCTTGTACTTTTAATTTAGTGTCTTTAATCATCTTAATGATCAAACGTGCATTATATTTGTCTATGCCGTTCTGAAGCCCGATTTTTATTTTTGCAGTCCCGCCGGCTGCGGGTTCTATTTGTCCGTACGAGAGAGCTTTCAAAGATATTCCCCGCTTCACCATTTTATTTTGAATTATTTCGATTACAGCTTTCAACTTATAGTCGTCGTCCGAAACGACGATGATTTCATTTTCCTTCTTGTTGAAATCTATATGAGTTTTCGTTCCTTTGAAATCGTACCGTTGGATGATTTCTTTATTTGCTTGATTCAGGGCGTTATCTACTTCCTGTAAATCGACTTTTGAAACTATGTCGAAAGAGTTTTGTTGTGCCATTTTATCTGTCCTTTCAACTTTGTTTCAGCCGAAAAATAGTTTTCAACATTATTTTTATTATTTCGATTTTCGGCGACGATGTAATCACGTCGTACTTGTAATGGATTTCTTTTTCGGTTTTCGGATCTTTTATTATTATAATGACCGAGAGCGGTTGTTTCATTTAACACCTTGTATATATTTTTTTTGGATATTGATATTTCTTTTCTTTAGCTCCGTTATCAGCAGGTCAACAGGAACGCAATCTTCGGGCGGCATTACCCCGCGTGCTTTAATTACTCCGCGCGCCAACATCTGTGCTATAATCGAAGTCGGAAACGATGTCGTTCTCATCATCGCCGAGATTTTAGAATTTTCATCGAATAAATCTATCATCTCGTATTGAAGAGTTTTTTCAGAACCGTTCATTATACCGGTGATTATCGCTCTTAACAAAACTAAGTCGGTATCTCCGTAATCTAATTTACGCCGAAGCATATCGGCAAACAATTCGCGAGCGGTTCGAACACCATTCCCTATAATAATAGGCTCGTTGCTTGCAAAACCGAGGTCGAGCAGCATTTTAAATTTTTCGCAATGCCCTTTGTAACGAATGGTTTTATAATCGAGTTCTCTCACTTTACCTAAAAATTGATGACATAAAGTTGAAACACCGCCCGATGCATTAAAAGCCTCGAGAGTGCCGTAAGGTTCGGAAAATACGATTTCTTCAACATCATCCATAGAGTCAACAAGTATTATATTTCCGTTGCGGATAACTTCCGCCGGTTCAGTATATTCATTAAGCAAACCTTCAGCGGAAAAAACAAGTTGATAATTCAAGGGCGGTCGAGGATGTTGTGGTAATCCTCCTACGCGCAAATGGATTTCTTCGACGGAATCGAATTCTTTTGCACCGCCAATTGCCAAAATATTCACAAATCCAGGTGCTAAGCCGCAATTCGGTAATACACAAACCTCGTTTTGCCGGGCTAACCCGTCGAGCAAGAGTTGTTGTTTTACAACATCGTTATTACCGCCGAGGTCGAGAAAGTGAATACCGACTTCTATGGCAGCTTTTGTCAACGCTAAATTGTAAGAATAAGGCACGGCGCTTATTGCAACGTCGCAACTTTGCATTAGCTGGAAAACATCGTTGTAAAAATCTACGTCAACTTTAATCGGAATTACTTTTTCGCCAATACTTTTTGCCGACTTAACTGCCCGGTCAAAATCTTTATCTGCGAGTATTACGTATTCCAGGCCGTCGGCTTGTGCGAGGTCGTAAGCCAACGCACCCCCCATCATACCCGCACCGAAAACTATGACCTTCATACTATCCTAATATAATTGTTATTTGTCATTTTAATATCTCTCCTGCCTCCATACTCCAGAACAGTAAATCGAATTCGTCCATCGGTATATTTATTTCATCAGAGAAATC
>JAHJRJ010000084.1 GCA_018830765.1 Bacteroidota bacterium
GAATCGAGACTGTGAATCTTTTTAAATTGCGCTTGCGGAATTCCGTTATCATAAAATAATTGCTTCTGTTTTAATTTATCCTGAATGATCTCAAGCAAATATGGCGAAGGATAAATTTTGTAACTATTATCGTAGAAGGTTTTAAGCGCTTCCGTATTTATGTGCTCGATATCGTAAGTAGTAACATCGCATTCTTGAACAAGATTTTTCAGTTTTGTTTCATCGTAAAAATCGCCGACTATTTGTTTATCAGCAATTTGTCCCGCGGGTGAGTATGGTGTTGGGTCGAGTATAATAACGTCGAAGCCAAGTTTCTTAGCTTTTTGAGTCATCATTCTTCCTAATTGTCCGCCGCCAATTATTCCGATTGTTTTTTTTGTCCCGAAAGCTTTCGGGATGGAAATATTTCCTGCCATTAAATTTTTCGTTAATTTGCAAGAGAATATAAATTAAGGATAGACAAAAATCAAACGTATCGAAGGTTTCCTACATGCCTCAGTACCCAACTGCCTTATCATCGCCCCGCGGATCGGCAGCGCCCTCCAACCTGCCATCGGGCAGAACCATCACTGCCTCGACACGTCCAATTTCCGGGACGTTTTTAATTTTGTATCCTAATTTCGTTAACTCATTCAATACATAATCATCAAAAGCATTATCCTCTGCTGTAATCTCATCCGGAAGCCACTGATGATGAAACCGTCTTGCATTCACCGCATCTTGTGCAGTCATCTTGTGTTCGAGAACGTTCAAAACCGTTTGGAATACAGATGTAATTATCGTGGAACCGCCGGGAGTTCCAACCGTCATAAACAATTTTCCTTCGCGTTCGATGATAGTTGGCGTCATCGAGCTGAGCATGCGTTTGTTTGCCGCAATGGCGTTTGCCTCACCTCCAACTAATCCGTATGCGTTCGGGAATCCGGGCTTTATACTGAAATCGTCCATCTGATTATTCAACAAAAATCCGCCGCCCTTAACAACTACTTTCGACCCATATCGCGTGTTCAATGTTGTAGTAGCTACTACAGCATTCCATTTTGCATCTACGATTGTGTAATGAGTTGTCTCTGTGCTCTCGTTATCGTTAAACGTGCCTGCTTTAATTTCGTTTGATGGCGTAGCTTTTTCGAAACTGAAGTTATTCATCCTGCTTTCAAGATATTTATTATTCAATAATTGAGTAACCGGAACATAGTAATAATCGGGGTCGCCTAAATGTGCTGCCCTATCTGCGTAAACTCTTCTTTCCGCTTCGACCATCACTTGAATAGTTTTGGTTTTGTTGAATCCGAACTTACCAATGTCGTATTTCTCAACCATCCCCAATAATTGGATTAACGCAATGCCCCCGCTCGAGGGCGGACACATCGAAATTATTTTGTTGCCTTTGTAATAACCGACTACCGGATTTCGCCAGACCGCTTTGTAATTCATTAAATCTTCACGAGTGATAATTCCGCCGCCGGCTTTCATTTCTTCGAGAATCAAATCTGCTGTTACGCCTTCATAAAATCCCGACCGACCGGAATCTCTGATTCGTTCCAGTGTATTGGCTAAATCAATATGCTTCAAAGTATCACCCGGCTGCCATAGCATTCCGTCGTTTTTCACTAAATGCGGAACATAGTGATTATACTTGAGCAACGAATCACGGAATTTGTTCAAACCAGCTGCTTCTTTTTCTGTTAGCACAACACCGCTACATGCTAAGTCAATTGCCGGCTGAATCAAATCTTTAAATAGTAGTGTTCCAAATATTTTATGAATCTCAATCATACCGGCAACGGTTCCGGGAACGCCGACTGAAAGACAGCCTTCGGTGGTTCGATTGGAAAGAACATTACCATCTTTATCTAAATACATATTTCTATGAGCAAGTGCGGGTGCTTTTTCGCGGTAATCCAAAGCTCCAGTCGACCCGTCTTCCAAACGATAGACCAGAAACCCACCGCCCGCTATGTTACCTGCTGCAGGATAACAAACGGCAAGCGCAAACTCTACGGCAACTGCTGCATCAAAAGCATTCCCGCC
>JAHJRJ010000085.1 GCA_018830765.1 Bacteroidota bacterium
ACGGTGTGTTTCTTCGGCATTTTTTTTACCAGGTAGAAACCACCGTGTGGCTTTTCCTGCGCATAATATAGCATATAGTTCCATTCGGGAACTTCTTCAAACTTCCACCCAAATAGTTTACCGAAAAATTTTTTAGCTTCTTTTAAATCTGTCGTCGGGAATTCGACGTGTCCTATTACGTGCATACTTTTCTCCTTTTATAGTTTTTTTAAATTTGTCATTTGGTATTTGGTAATTTTGAATCAATTGCTAATAATTCGGTGAATACGTTTTGCGTTTCTCTACCTGTTGAAGAACCGAATCCATTCCTTCCGTGACCAAAGTATCCATTAAACTGTTCGGCACTTTTTCGGAAGGCTGGTCGAGATAGTTCAGGCTTCCGATAGCTTCCTGGGTGTCGGGAAGGACTGCATTTGTGATATTCTGAAAAACATCTGTTGAAATTACTTTACGTATTGCACCTTTTTGCGCGGTACTTTTTGCCACCTTGATACCCAAATCGTTAATAGGTTTTGCTAAATCGGGAGGGATGGATTGTGCACTTGCGCTAATCATTCTTCCGATATCGACGGCGCTCTCTCTTAAAAATTTGTTCGGACGTCCGACAGCCGAGCTTAACGTTAAAGCCGAATGACCTATGCTTGCGCTCAACAATCCCGAAGCGCCTTGTAAAGCGCGGTTTAAACTGCCGCCGAACCGTTCGATATGTTTACCGAGCGACTCCAAGCCGTATCCGACAGAATTTCCTAACGCTTCAAGCCCTTTCCTAATTTCCGAACCTCGTGTTTCATTGCTCGCCGCAGTTATTTTCGCCGCTTCAATTTCCGATAAGCCTCTTGTGTAAGACGACAATAATTTTGTTGTCTGGTCTATGTCGAATTGAATTCTTTCAACGAGGGACGTAGAATGTTTTTCGAAGTAATAGTTACGCGCACGATAAAAATGCCACAACGCAATTTGCATCATCGTTTGCAGCAACGCAGGGTCGGTGCTGATTGTCGCCATTGCTTTTTCACCGACGTGCAAGTTGATGGCGGTTTCCCAATCTTTTGCATCGAGACGTATGAACCATTGCCGCGAAGCGATAAGGTCGGCTAAATCTTCGATGAATTGAATTTCTTTTTCGATTCCGCGTTGTGCGTAGCCAGCCGCAATCATGTAAGCGCAGGTTGCAGCAGACTTTTGCAACCCGACTTCCGAAAAAAGCCGGAAGCTTAATATAAGTTGGTCAATTATACGATCGGATGTATCGCCGTTTGTGTAGTAAGGTTTGATTTTTGAGTAAATGTCTTTAGCGCGGGTTAAATATAAGTCGGCAGTTTCCCTGTATCTCTGTTTCAGCACCGAGGCACGCTTGGTGTGTTTATCGAGGTATTGTTTATCTTCGTTACGCAATGAATTAATAGCATTCTTTATGTCCGTAAGCGATAACGTTTCAGAAACATTTTTTCTTCCGCACATAAAACAAAATTCTCTCGCTTGCGAATAATCTATCCATTTGTGGCCGCAATTAATACAACGCTCTACACCGACTTTTAATGAACGACTTTTTGTCATGGTTTCTCCTCTTTCATATAACACTAATGTTTTCTTTCTCGAAGTTGTGAAATAAGTTTTACGTATTCCTCTTCTGTAAGTTCACCGAAGGCATATTTATTTTCGACGGTTTCTCTGTCGAAATGTGATGCCTGAGTGGAAGATATTTTTTGAAACGTTTCGTTAGTGCGTATTTTATTAAACCCCCGCAGCGTTTCAAGCTCTTGGTCGTACATGTTTTTTATATTCGCTTCGTTTAAATCTGTATTCGAAGCGGTAGCCAGCTGTCGCATTATGACCAGTGCGCCGAATTCTTTTATCCCGATATTTTGTAGAATATTTTGTGCAATCTCGAATTCCTTAGCTTTATAGAAAAAGTGATATGCCAGTTTAAATTCACTTTCACTCAGGTACCACTCAGCAATCTCTTTATATTCTTCTGGCGAAAGATTTGAGGTGTCGAAAAAATAAAAGGATGAATAATAATCTTTTTCAGCGCGCTTGATTTCAGCCAAACTTTTTTTGTCGTCTTCTGTCCAATATATCCATTCTTCGAAATCGGACCTTTTCAGCTCTCTCGTAAAATCGAGTAAAAATGGTAACCAATCGTATCCTTTATAAAATAGATATGCGAGCATATCTAAGTCTCTGTTGTGCGGGTTCTGTTGAACTGCTTGCCGTAAAATTTCCAAAACATTTCCAGCATACTTCGGCGAGATAACAAAGAATAATTTTACGGGAATTTTCGGAAGTTTCCGTAAAAAACGTGACTCATCCAAAAAAAGAAAATTACGCTGAGGGTTGGAGGATGGAATCTCAATCTCTAGCTGCTCGATAGCTTGGTCAAACCGGTCTTTAACGAAAATCTTTTTTGAGCCTGAATACCAACGCGCCTCTGCATTTTTAAATGAAAAATCAATAAATTGTTTCCAGGAACTTAACGAACTTTCTATGTACGAATTATTAGCAAGCGGTAATGTTACTTTTAATATTTCGAGTAAATTTTTATCACGGTTTTCGATCGCCTCGTCTGTAGGATTTTCCTTTAAGATTTGAGTTAAAAAATGATGCCTAATCCAAGGCCTCGAAAAGTTTTCATTCACATCATGCTTTTTCTGGTCACCGTCCCTGTCCACCTCAATCACAGAAGTCGGATAATTACCGATTCCTCCTAATGTTAAGCGATCTTTGTAATTCAGAAATAGTTGCATATGAAAATGTTAAACTTTAATCAATATATTTCGAGATATTTATCTAATTCCCATTGCGTAACTTGCAGACGGAATTCATCCCATTCCTTCATTTTTGCCTCAAAATATTTATTAAACGTGTGCTCACCGAAGGTTTCTTGAACTATTTGGCTCATTTCCATTTCTTTCAACGCTTCCAAGAGCGAGTGTGGTAGTGTGTCTATTTTCAGTTCCGTCAGTTTTGCGTCGTCAAATAGGTAAACATCTTCTTCAACTGCGGCGGGAGGTTTCAACTTGTTTTTAATTCCGTCTAAACCGGCTTTGAGCATCACAGCAAACGCAAGATAGACATTACTGCTCGGGTCGGGACAGCGAAGTTCAGCTCTTGTCGATTGATTTTTTCCTGCTGAATATTGCGGGATACGAACAAGAGCCGATCGGTTTGTGCGCGCCCAGCAGATATAAACAGGCGCTTCGTAACCGGGAACGAGTCGTTTGTACGAATTGACCGTCGGAGATAATACTGCTGATAATCCTTTTATGTGCTTCAGTAAACCGGCAATATAATGATAAGCAGTTTTGGACAATTTGTATTTATCTTTACCATCATAAAAAATATTTTCCCCCGTCTTCAAGTCGAACAAACTTTGATGAACGTGCATACCCGACCCGGCGATCCCCATAATCGGCTTAGGCATGAATGTTACATGCAGATCGTGCTTTTGTGCAATAGCTTTTAGGACAAACTTGAATGTTGTTGCGTTGTCGGCAGTGGTAAGTGCATCGCTGTATCTGAAATCAATTTCGTGTTGACCGACGGCGACTTCGTGATGCGACGCTTCGACGTTAATACCGAACTGTTCGAGTGCCACTACCATATCCCGGCGAATGTTATACGCTTGGTCGGTTGTTAAATCGAAATAACCAGCCCGGTCGTGCGGAAGAGCTTGCAAGCCGTTCTCTTTCTTAAATAGGAAAAATTCTAATTCGGGTCCTGTGTTAAACTCGTATCCCATTGCCTTTGCTTCTGCAAGAATTTTTTTTAGAATGTAGCGCGGGTCGCTCTCGAATGGTGTTCCATCCGGATTGAACACGTCGCAAATAAAGCGGGCGGTATTTCCGTCAGCGGATCTCAACCAAGGAATCACTGCGTAGGTCTTCGCGTCCGGTTTGAGAAACATATCGCTCTCGTGAATCCTCGCAAATCCCTCTATCGAAGATCCGTCGAACCATGTGCCGTATTGAAATGAATCCTGAATATGCTGCACTGGAATTGTGAGGTTTTTCACGATACCGTAAAGGTCAGTAAATTGTAGCTGTATAAATTTAACGTGATCGGTTTTCAGTTGTTCGAATATTGTTTCTTGGGTCATAAAACCAATCCTTTTCATTTTCAGTGAATATACAAATTTTGACTCCATTATGCAATAGCTTGTAAATTTCAAGATTATTTCTTATATAAGAATTGTCAATTTAACCCAGAAAATTCATTAGGAGCGATTAGTTTCTATTAAACTTATTAAGAATAATAAGAACCAGTTAAAATCGCTTGATAGAACCCCGTAAAACGGGGTAGAACATTCTATAAAGGTTATACAATTTCCTAATGAATTTTTAGGGTTTAATCCATAAAATAATGAAAGGGATATGAAGTGAAACTTTTAAAAACAATATTTTTTTTCATTTTAACAACAATAATCATTTATAATATGACACAAGCATCAGACCTCGGAATCAAGAAGAAAATCCTGAAAAACGGACTGGAAATTCTCGTTATCGAAAACCGGTCAGTGCCGTTAATTACAGTCGAAATTTGTGTGAAGAACGGTGCATTCACAGAACCTCCCGAGTATAGCGGCTTGTCGCACTTGTATGAACACATGTTTTTTAAGGCGAACGAAAAGATTCCGAACCAAGAAGCATTTTTAGAGCGAGCTCGCGAGCTTGGAATGGTATGGAATGGAACCACAGGCAACGAACGTGTGAACTACTTCTTCACTTGTCCGAAAATAAACCTGAAAGAAGCTTTGGAATTTATGCGCGATGCGACTTTGTACCCTTTGTTCGACCAAGCCGAATTAGAACGCGAAAGACCCGTAGTCATCGGTGAATACGACAGGAACGAATCGCAGCCGCCATATTACTTGTTTGTTGAGTTCGGGAAAAAAATGTGGGGAGACTATTACAATAGAAAAAATGCACTAGGCGAACGATCCACGATACTTGCGGCTACTCAAGAACAGATGAAAATAATTCAGAAAAAATATTATGTGCCCAACAATTCCTCATTGTTAATCGCCGGTGACGTTGACGCAAACGAAGTATTCAAATTAGCAGAAACAATGTTTGGGAAATGGGAACGCAGCGATGACCCGTTCATTAAAAATCCTCTTATTACATTCAAACCTCTTTCCAATCCTGAAGCTTTGATTGTTCAAAAGCAATTCCCCGTGCCGATAGTGTTAGTCGGTTGGCACGGTCCAGATACTAAACGCGATTTGATGGGGACTTATGCCGCAGATGTTTTTTCTTATATACTCAAACAGAAAACTTCTCCTTTCCAAAAAAATCTCGTCGAGTCGGGTTTGATGCTTGGAGTAAATGTCGGTTATCAGACGGAACAGAATGTCGGACCAATTATGATTTCCTTTCAGACAATGCCAGAGAAGTTAAAAGATGCCGTAAAAGCTCTATCGAATGAAATAGAAAAATTCGACTCTCCAGATTATTACACGGACGAACAGCTCGAAACAGCTAAAAACACACTTGCTGTCGACGAAATCTACAGCCGTGAATCGACATCGAATTGGGTCCACACAGTAAGCTATTGGTGGGCAGTTGCCGGACTCGATTACTATGCAGATTACATAAATAATTTGAAGAAAATAACCCGCAAGGATATTAACGATTACATCCACAGATACATTAAGGGAAAAAATTATGTGGTCGGTGCGTTAGTATCCGAAGAAACTGTAAAAAGTTTGGATTTGAAGGAAGCCGACTTACTGCTCGGTTCTTCACAACTTGAAAAACAGGAAAATAGATAAAAGGAGAAAAACATGAAAAATATTACGTTTCTAACGCTGGTTTTATCATTATTTTTTTTAAACCAAATATTTGCCCAAAAGGAAATAACCGAGATGAACATAAACGGAATGCAGTTAATCTTTAAACAAGCCGAGAACGACGTCGTTGTCGTAAACTTATTTATTAAAGGCGGCGCAGCGAATCTGACGCCCGAGACTGCGGGCATAGAAAATTACGCGCTTCAAGTAGCCGTGACAGGCGGAACTAAAAATTACGCTAAGGACGAGTTCAACAAGAATTTGGAAAAACTCGGCTCTACTATAACGGCAAGCAGCTCAAACGATTTTTCCGTGATTTCGTTGAGGTGCGTAAAGGATAATTTCGCAAAAACATGGGAGCTATACGAAAACGTTATACTTAACCCTTTATTCGACGAAATCGAAGTGAATTTAACGCGCGATAAAATAACCAGCTCGATAAAAACCGAAGATGCCAACCCCGACGCATTAATCAGAAAAACGATGGTCAAATGGTACTTCGAGGGTCATCCTTACTCAAACCGTCCGATAGGAACAACGGAGAACATACAAAAATTTTCACCCGACGATTTGAAAAATTATTATAAGCAAATACTCGAAAACTCGCGCTTGCTTATGGTTGCAGTCGGAAGATTGGACAAAAAAGATTTGGAAAAGAAAACAAATGCTTTGTCTTCAAAACTTCCAGCCGGGTCGTATAAAGATACTAAACTGTCTCCTCCAAAAAGGTCAGAGTCTTCAGAATATCAAATTGTAGAGAAACCGCTTCCAACGAATTATATAATGGGACAATACTTACTTCCAAACATGAATGAACCTTATTATTATGCTGCGCTTTTGAGCCATTCGATTTTACGCGACAGGGTTTTTGAAGAAGTTCGAACTAAACGCAACCTGAGTTACGCACCTGTAGCAGCAATGACGACGCAGAAAACGTCTACGGGGTTCATATATGTCTCCACGACAAATCCCGATACGGCCATAATGGTAATGCTCGATGAATTGAATAAGCTAAAAACCGAAACGATTCCCGAAAAAGATATGAAGAATCACAAGATGCGGTTCTTGACGCTCGATTACATGAGACAGGAAACGAACGCAATGCAAGCCGGGGCGCTTGCCGCCGCTCAGATTTATACCGGTTCTTGGAAAAACGTTGCTCTGTTTGTAGAAAACATTAACAAAGTTACAGGCGACGATATCAAAACGATGAGTAATGACTATATAAACAACTTGAATTTTGTCTATGTAGGAAAGAAGAACAAAGTAAACGAAGAAATACTGAAAACAAAGTAAGTGCGCATTCTCCTAAACCTTTTGCATTCTCCGAATTACTCGTCTGTCTCAGATCTCTTATGCGGCGAGCGGGTGGCGAAAAATCTAACGAGTTGACTCTCGAAGATTTGACCGTTAACATCGCCACACGCAAGGTTACACGGGTAGGGGGAAGAAATGATTCGGCAAACCGTTAAGCAGCACTGAGCAAGTGCATTGCTGGCTCGTCTTGGTGGGTGCACCATCAGATTGCAGCCGCTGCCGAACTTGCTGCGCAGTCGGTCACACCTGCCGAGCAGCTGCTAATCTCGTTATTTCCCTCAGCGAGACTTCGCATCCACAGCCGCACCTTCTTTCTTGCTCTCCCAAAGCCATTCCAGCTCCACCACCATTTGGTTAATCTGCTCTTTCGAAAATCCCTTTTGCTTTGCTGCTCGTTCTGAGAATGAAGTTTGCAAACGCTCGCGGCCGGAGCTTGGATTTGACATTCGACTCAGAATTATGTAATTTCATAAAGGCTAATCACTTGCCGTCATCATAGTCTGTTCATATTTTGCCGCAGTCTGCAGCCCGATGGACAAGTTCTGAGAACGATGCCGCCGCTGGTGCACATTACAGGTTTTTTTCGGTGCTCGGCGTAGTTGATTCAATGTCGCTTCGCACGATATACGCTGACCTCGATTACCATGTTCGGTCTACCGTGATCAGAAGAGATGATATGGTAACGTCCAATGAATGTGTGAAGCCTCCGCACGCGCCCGTGAGGGGGCCTCGCACTTTTAAGGGCTGGATCAACAGGCAAACGAAAAGAGAAAGTTAAGAAAGAATAACCATGCTGAAGAGCATCAACTCATCTCCATCTTCAGATGATAGTGAGATTAACGCGATCAACATCCTGGTGGTGGAAGACGAAAGAAAGCTCGCTCGGTTGATTGAGCGACTACTCACGCGCGAAGGATACAAGGTCGACCTCGCTTTCGATGGGGAGGAGGCTGAGCAGAAAGCGAAACAGCAGGAATTCCACTTCATTATCCTCGATATCAACCTGCCGAGGAGAACAGGTTTCGACGTTCTGCAAAACCTTCGGTCTCAATCTTACAACACACCTGTCTTGATTCTTTCTGCCAGAGACAAGGTTGAGGATCGGATCAAAGGATTGCAGTTGGGTGCCGTTGATTTTCTGGTGAAGCCCTTTGACTCCGGCGAACTGCTGGCACGAACAAAGGCCATTCTGCAGCGCTCGGGGATCGTTCGCACAAACATCCTTAAGGCTGACGACCTTGTGCTCGATGTCGTCAAGCGAAGGGTCACGCGGGCGGGTAAGGTGATCGATCTCAGTCCAAAAGAATATGCACTCTTGGAGTTCTTTCTGCATAACAAAAACCAGGTGTTGACGCGCAAACGCATAGCCGAACAGGTGTGGGGCTAAACGTTTGACACGGGCACGAATATCCTTGATGTCTATATCAGCTATCTGCGGAATGCCATCGATGAGGGATTCACGAAAAAGCTGATCCATACGGTGCGCGGTGAAGGATTTATGCTTTCGGAAAAATAGATCTTCAATGCCTCCTCACACTCTGAAGACACATCGCACACACACTGTTGCCATACTGCTGCGTTCCAACGTTTGTAGACGTCCTAAAATTCGAACTGAGAAAGCATGAAGCGTCTTATCGAATATCTGCAAAAGCAATCGAGAGCGTATCAAGTAAGCCTTGGGATATCGCTCCTCCTGGTTATCGGTCTTACCGACTATCTCACAGGACCGCAATTGAGTTTTTCCATTTTCTATCTGATTCCCATTTCGCTGTTCGCCTGGTTTATTAGGAGCTCCTCTGGGGTTGCGATGTCGTTCGCGAGTGCAGCGATGTGGCTTGCAGCAGACTTGCTGTGGGGGGCGCCCTATTCGCAGCCTTGGATTCCTTACTGGAATGCTCTCGTCCGGCTGGGCCTGTTTCTCACCGTTGCACTTCTTCTGGCCGCCTTGCGAAAATTGCATGATCACCAGGAGGACATCGTTAAGGAACGGACCGCTGCGCTCCAAAAGGAGCTTGAAGTTCACTCTTCGGCCGAGCAAGCTCTGCGGCAAGCGGAAGTACGTTTTCAATCCCTGTTACAGAGTTTCTCGCTATCTCTTTCGACTGCAAACCTTACAAGTGACCACAAGCCTTATTCCACCGCGGCGCTAATCAGCGACCTCGCGAAAGAAATTAACCAGGTTACTAAAAACATGGAACTGAGTGTCCAGAACATGCTCAATTTTTCTTCCTTTGCATCTCACGAGCTTCGGACGCCGCTGGCCGTCATGCGAAACCAATTAGAAGAAGCCCTCAATACTGAAACGACACAAGACGCCCTGCGACCCCTTCT
>JAHJRJ010000086.1 GCA_018830765.1 Bacteroidota bacterium
CCAATAATTCTTTTAAATTTTTTGCTTTTCTTGCGGTAAGATAAATTAAATTTTGTCGTGTATAAAAATAGAATGGATTTTTTGCCGGTTTGTCCATAGTTAGACCTTTTCTAAAATTTTATTCAGCTTTCTTAAAAATATCTCAACTTCCTTTGGATCGTTTAAATAGTAATTAGCATTAGTCTGCCTGTTATTACCCACAAATACTGTAATACAATTTGCAGCAAGTGTCCGGAAAGCATACTCGTCCGTTTTATCGTCTCCAAAATAAAATATGAGCGGAGAGTTTTTAAGTCCCAATAATTTCATTAGCTCAATTATCGCTTTTCCTTTGTGCCAATTTATTCTCGGTTTAATTTCAATCACTTTTTTACCGCCTGATACTTTTATGATGGAACTATAAGGAATAACTATTTTTTTAACAATGCTTTTCAAATCATAAATATACATTCCTTTAAGGTTACGATAGTGAATACTGATAGTTATCCCTTTGTCCTCGATAATTACACCCTCTGCGTTTCTAAACGCCTGTTTGAGCGACATAATTAATTTACGATTAATCGGGACGATTTCATCCAATATCTTGTGCTGCCATTTGAATTTTCCGGATTGAATCTCAAAACCGTGATTGGCAATGTAGGATATATACGGGATACCGACTTTTTCTTTTATATCTTTCATCGACCTGCCGCTTACTATTCCCGTAACTAAGTTTGGTTGGGAAAGCAAACTTATCAATAACTTTCGCATTGAATTAGATAAGTTAGCCAAATCGGGTGTTTTCTGTATCGGAACAATTGTTCCGTCGTAATCAAGAAGCAACAAAATGCAGTCAGCAGATTTAACTTGAGATGATATACGCTTCGGAATATTAAAATTATTCTCGAATAAACATTTCGCCTTCATTTTAAATTCAACTAGTCAGCTAACGGTTTTTGAAATACGCACACGATTCAACGCCGACACTAAATTGCCAGCCCATCTGTAAATGTTTCTTTCCTTTATCATATTTCTAAGTCGCTGCATCCTCTCTTTTCTTTCTTCCTGCTGCATTTCTAAAGCTTTTTCTAATGCATCAACCATTTCTTCTATGTCGTAAGGATTTACAATTAGGGCATCCTGCAGTTCTCTGGAAGCTCCTGTAAATTGACTTAAGATCAAAACTCCGTCTTCATCATTCCGGGAAGCAATAAATTCTTTAGCGACTAAATTCATCCCGTCGTGCAGCGAAGTTACCAAACAAACATCCGCAACCTGATAATAACGATTTATCTCTTCGTGGCTGTGATGAGCTTTCAGAAAAACGATTGGCTTCCAGTTTTTCGCTTGATATTTCCAACATATTTTATCCGTAACAGTTTCGACTTCAGATATTAAATCTTGATAACGTTTTATATGCGTCCGGCTTGGCGCGCCGAGTTCGACAAACGTGAATTTGCCGACAAATTTAGGATGTTTCTCGAAGAACCGATCTATGGCTTTAAGGCGTTCTACTATTCCTTTTGTATAATCAATTCTATCTACACCAACACCGATTAGCTCTGCTTCTATTCCAAGTTCTTCTAATATCTCTTTCTTGATCTTTTTCTTAGAAACTTCATCTTGCATTTCATTTTGTAAGAGACTCGGAAACGCAACACTTATCGGAAAAGGTTTTACTTGTGTAATCTGCCCGCCTCTTTCGATTGTAAATTGTTCCCAATTAATTTTCGACTCCAATACCCTATCAACTGTTTCCAAAAAGTTATTACAGTGGTATTGAATGTGGAACCCTATTATATCGGCGCCCAACAAGCCAACGAGTATTTCTTTTTGCCAAGGACAGATGCCAAATGCTTCGGGGTTAGGCCAAGGTATGTGCCAAAATATCGCAACGCGCGCATCGGGTCTTTTGGATTTCACCATAAACGACACTAACGCAAAATGATAATCCTGAATCAATATAAGCGGATCGGTCTCCGATTTAATTTCTTCTAAAACTGCTTCGGCAAACTTCTCGTTTACTTTTTGGTAATAAATCCAATCTTCCAAATGAAAATCGGGTCTTGTGTGTGTGATATGGCATAAAGGCCAGATACCTTCGTTTGAAAACCCATAATAGTATCCCTGCTCTTCCTCTTTACTCAGCCAAACTCTCTTTAGAGTGTAAATTGGTTCGTCCGGCGGAACCTTTATCTTGCCGTTCTGGTCGGCTGTTTCGAAATCTGCATCTCCACTGCCGTGTGCAATCCAAACACCGCCACAAGCGCGCATAACGGGATCCAAAGCCGTAACCAATCCGCCCGCAGGTATTATATATTCGATCTTCCGGCCTTTTTTAATGTGCATATACGGTTCGCGGTTCGAAACCAAATATAAATTTTTCTCACCCAACTCAATCCTCACGTGCTCTTTCAGTCGCTCCGCCGTCCAAGTTGTCTCACCAATTATCCGAAGCCTCGCTTCCTCCTCAGCTTTTGCTCTTGCCATAGCTAAACTTTTAGCAAGGTGTGTAATTTCGGAAGCCAAAGGACCAAGTATATCACCCTCCGGCAACTCTATTTGTTTACTTGACTTGCCCATCCTTAAATTTTTTAACCATTCGGCTAATTTTGCAATGGGACCGACAATACTCCAACGAACGACTAAAACGGTAGTTAATATAATCAGTAGGGATAAGGTCAGAAGCCGTATAAAATTATTTTCCCAAATGCCATCAAGTCGGGTTTTGATGTAGGATATGTCGTTATAGATTACAATCGCTCCGGTGTTTTTATCGTTTTGTCTGATAGGAAATGAAAAGATGTGAATATCTTTTTGCTGGTAAGTTCCAATAACATCGGCGGTTTGGTTTTCCTGTATCGATTTGAATATCTGGGGTACATTTTCAGGAACTTTTGTAAACAATCCCGGTGTGGCCGAGAGAACAACTCCCTGACTATCGTAAACTGCAACACCAAACAATCGTTCCTTGTTTCCAAATTTTTCAAGCAATTGATTTAATTTGGTTTTATAATTCGGCGGTAGAAGATTTACTATCGATTCTTTCAGGCTTTCCGCTACTAATAAGCTTCGGCGATTCAAATCATCGATCAAGCTTTCCCTTGCATCTCGGACCTGAATATATGAGAATATTCCTGCAACCAAGATTGCAACAAACAGAAGGGATAATATTAATCGAATTGTGATCTTCATACCTTTCAGCTACATTCTTTTTCTAACCGCGCATAAACATTTTACTAAAATTTAGATTAAATTGCAATGGTTATTTTTCATTTATTTGCTTTTTCCCTTAAATTTTCGTAAAAATGAGAAGCGCTACTCATTATTAGAATAGTATTTATGAATATATTTTCTTTATTTTTCTTAATTTTGTTCCTCTTTTCACCTCTTATTGCTGATGAAGAGAACGAATACGTTGATGTCTCGCTTTCTATCAAACCGAACGAGATAAAAGCAGGCGGCAAAGGACAAATTTTCGTTTTTTTCAAACCACAAAAGGGAATTTACATCAATCTCGACCCGCCAATTGAATTCGAGATTGCAGACGATGGCACCGCATTAGGTAAGATGGAAATTCAAAAAAGTAAAAAGAACGAATATCTCGACACCAATAAACCTCTCAAACAGCACTTCACGATAAAAAAAGGGCTGCCGGCAGGAACATACACTCTGAAAGGCAAGCTGATTTACTTCTATTGCTCTGATGCCGAAGGTTGGTGCAGTCGGTTCACACAGCCGTTCCAATTCAATCTTAAAATTTTAAAATAACAGAATGTCAAAAGTATATTTCATATCGGATGCGCATTTAGGATTAGGTACAAAAGAACAAGAGCGAAAAAAGGAAGATAAGCTTCTTTCCTTTTTCGAAAAAATTGCCAGTGATGCAAATTCGATTTACATTCTCGGCGATTTGTTCGATGCGTGGTTCGAATACAAGACGGTGATACCGAAGGGTTTCCATCGAATTCTTTCGAAGCTTGATGAGTTAGTGCAAAACAATATTCAGATACATTATTTAGCAGGCAACCACGACTACTGGATGAATGATTATTTTACGGAAGAGATTGGTATAAAAACTTATCCCGATGCATTCGAGATAGACATCGACGAAAAGAAAATTTACCTGCATCACGGCGACGGGTTGGCGACTAACGATAAAGGGTATCTGATTCTAAAGAAGATTTTCCGTAACCCGGTAAATATTAAACTTTACAAACTATTACATCCAGACTTAGCAATTAAAATTGCCCGGAATTTTTCTAAGACGAGTCGCAAACATTCGGGCAACAAGCATTTCGGCGAAGAAGACGGAATGAAAAAAGCGGCAGCAAAAAAAATTGAAGAGGGTTACGACATCGTTATAATGGGGCACAGGCACGAACCGACCGTGATTCATATTAACAACGGTTTATACATAAATCTCGGTGATTGGATAACGCATTACACTTACTGCGAAATGACGGACGGTATACCCGTGTTAAAAAAATGGATTGAAGATTAGAAAGATATGGCAAAGAAAAAATCGTTTCTAAAAAGACACAAGAAAAAAATATTAGTGGCATTTGCTGTTTTTATTTTGCTTCTCGCTATCTATATCCCATACATCATTTCTGGCTTACCTTCATTAGAAGATTTAGAAAACCCAAAAGCTGAATTAGCTACTAAAGTTTATTCAATAGACGGTGAGGTTCTCGACCAGTTTTTTATCAAGAACCGGACACAAGTTAGTTTAAATCAATTACCACCGCATTTGATAAATGCTCTTATTGCAACTGAAGATAAAAATTTTAAAAATCACTGGGGTGTTGATTTACCGCGATTCTTCAGGGCAATGGTCAAAAACATAGTGACTTTACGTCTGCGTGAGGGTGCCAGTACTATTACTCAACAGCTATCAAGAAATCTTTACGACCTGAAAATTGAACGGAAAAAAATCCACGACAAGATAACACGCAAATTCAGGGAGTTCATTACAGCATTTAAAATTGAAACAAACTACACAAAGGATGAAATTTTAGAGATGTACTTTAACGTTGCATACTTCGGGAGAAGTGCCTATGGAGTTTCTGCAGCATCTCAAATATATTTCGGAAAACTGCCCACCGGGTTAACGTTGAGCGAGAGTGCTCTTCTCGTCGGCTTGCTGAAGGGTCCTGCAAATTACGACCCTATCAATTATCCCGATCGTGCGACGAACAGACGTAATACGGTTCTGAGTCAAATGGTGAAATATGATTACCTGACGGAAGAAGAAGCAGAAAAGGCGAAAGACGACGAAATTCAAATTCGCTCATCCGAAAGCGAAGGCACTGTAGGTATTGCACCGCATTTCGTAGAGTACGTGCGGCAACAGCTCGAGCAGAAAGCTGAGCAATACGGATTCGATATTTATCGCGACGGCTTGTCAATTTACACAACACTCGACAGCAGGATGCAGCGGTATGCAAACAGAGCAGTTGAAGAACATTTAGCCGAATATCAACCGCTGTTCAACAAACAGTGGAAATGGGACCAAAACCGGGAAGTGTTAGTAAAGACAATAGATTTAAGCATCAAAACTTCCGATGCTTACCGAAAAGCAAAGACTAAGGAACAAAGAGATAGCATTGCGCGGAGTTTACGGCACGATAAAGCGTTCATCGACACGGTCAAAAGAATTTCACAAAGAATTGAAGTCGGTTTTGTAGCTATTGACCATAGAAGCGGCGGCATTGTAGCATTGGTCGGAGGTTCAAACTTTAGGAATTTTAAGTACGGATTAAATCACGTAACACAAATATACCGGCAAGCTGGTTCAACTTTCAAACCGTTTATTTACACCGTAGCAATAGATAATGGATATCCGCCCTCGTATGAAATTTTAAATCAACCAGTTACATTAGTAATGGCAGACGGAAAGAGATGGACGCCGGGAAATTTCGACGACTCGTTCGGAGGAAAATATACGATACGTGACGGATTAAAACTTTCCGTAAACCTCGTTGCAGTTAGGGCAATAATGGAGATAGCCCCTATCCAGCAAGTCATAGAATACTCTGCGCGAATGGGAATTAAGTCGAAGCTTCCCCCATATGAATCCTTATCGCTAGGTACAGGTGAAGTGCAACCTTTGGAACTTATAACAGCTTTTAGCGTTTTTGCAAACGACGGTATATTAGTACAACCGATATCCATTTTAAGAATAGAAGATAAAGACGAAAATATTATAGAAGAAAATCAGCCTGAACGCAAAGAAGTGTTGAGCAAAGAAACGGCTTATATAATTACGAGTATCTTGGAAGATGCTGTAAACCGCGGAACCGGAACCAGAGTAAGAAACTTCTTTCACCTCCCGGCTGCTGGTAAAACAGGAACTACACAGGAGTATGCGGACGCATGGTTTGTAGGTTTTACTCCGAAATTAACAGCAGGAGTTTGGATTGGTTTCGACAACAAGAGTGTTCACTTTACAAATTACAACGGTCAAGGTGGAAGAGCCGCCGCTCCAGTTTGGGGCAAGTTTATGAATTATGTTTATGACGATAAATCCATCGGATTGCCGCTTGAATTTTTTATCCAACCAGAAGGTGTAGTTAAAGAAACTATCTGCGCGGAAACTAAAGGATTAGCAACCGAGTATTGCCCAACAACCGAAGAAGAAATTTTTAACCGGAAGTATCTCCCCAACAAATGTACGCTCCATACATCTTCGCATTGGGAAGATAGCAAGGAAAGCCGGGATACTATTAATTTTTAGATATTATTCGAGTTCAGCAGCAAAAATATTATCGTCGTCGTAATCCGACGCAACTTTTTCACTCTCTGTTACATGTTTAACAATAAAATAAATAGGGATAGCGACCAAAGCGGCTATTCCAACCCATTTTAATAACTTTAAGATGTTTGTATCTTCGTCCATAATTTGAAATAATGCAGGTTAATTAATAAATCGATTGAGTGATTATCTCTACAAGCAATATAACAATTGAGTTATGAAAAATCAAGGAACTAAAATACTTTTGGATTGCGGTATCTTCCAAGGCAAACGAAGTGAAGCAAATGAACGCAACCGTAATTTCCCGTTCGACCCGGAAAAGATTAATGCGGTAATACTCTACTTTTGCAACCCGCGATTTATGCAGCGTTATGTTAATGGACAGTGCGTATATTCAACAGAAAGACGCGGAGTACTTGAATAAGGAAATCAAGAAAAACGGCGAACAGCTTATCGAGCCGTTATATACTCCGCAGGATGTACTAAATGCATTAGGTAACTTCCAAGGAATTCCATACCACAAGGAATTCACAATAATTAAAGACCCTGAATTTATGGGCGGTGTAACTCACAAACCGGCAGAGGAGATGGCAGACCAACTTGATTATGTTGATAGTCCGCTTTCGGTTAATGTAACTGAAATTTATAAAACCCAGATTTTGCAATAAGGAAGTTGTTCCAATTGGTCAATTTGATAACTCATTATTTTGTAATAACTTACAAACCGATATTCCTATTACGTTGCAATAGAAAAAGTACCCTGATAATTTCTCTAACTGATTTTTACATATTGATTTAAAGTCTATTGATATTTTCTATTGCAAAATCTGGGTAAAATACATCCAATCATCATTTGTAAAGTGCGAGTCCGCCAAATTGGCGGATTGTGGTGCTGGATTCATTCATCGTTCACGGAGAAAAAGACAAACAGGAACCTCTGAAGAAACAGCTCGAAGAGAGAAACATAAAGGATATTTCAATTCTGGTAATGGGTGAAAGATTTAAAATAAATTAAAAGGATAAATTATGAACGTACTCGTAACCGGCGGCAGCGGAACTATCGGCAAATACATTGTTGCTAAACTCATAAAACATCACAAGGTCGGAATTTTAGATATCAAAGAACCCGACTGCCCAACTTGTCGTTTCCATTGGGTCGATATGATGAACCTTGCAGCTTTAACTAAAGTCGTTTCAAACTACGATGCGATTGTGCATCTTGCAGGTATCCCACATCCTTTGAATAATCCGCCCGAAAAAGTTTACAGCACAAATGTTTTGGGAACGTTCAACGTTATGGAAGCAGCTTCAAATTCGGGCGTTAAAAAAATTGTGCTTGCATCAAGTGAATCAACACTCGGTTTTGCATTTCGTTCAAAGGATTTTTCACCCGATTTCATTCCGATTGACGAGAACCATCCGACAAACCCGCAAGACGCATATGGATTATCTAAACTAAATTGTGAGCAGATATTAAAAAGCTACTCGCTGAAAACAGATATACAAACAATTTCCCTTCGAATGCCTTGGGTTTGGGTGCCTGAAAAAGAGAATTTAGATTTTTATAAAGGTTTGATAGACGAATACTCCAAGTGGCACAAGAATCTATGGGCTTACGTGCATGTGTACGACGCTGCGAATGCTTTTCATCTGGCTTTAATTGCGAAAAAGTTGAATAAGTACGAAACATTCTTCATTACTGCTGCTGAGAATTGGACTGGAATAGAGTCGAAGAATTTGATTCAACAATTTTATCCTTCCGTTCTTAAATTCGCGCCAGACTATTCCGGTAAACAATCGCTAATATCGTACGCAAAAGCAAACCGGATGTTAGGGTACACACCCGAATATACGTGGCAGGATTTGTTCGACCAAATAAACCGTATCGATTCGTAGAACGGAATGGTATAAATGAATACCGGATTGCAGGGAAAAGTTGCGATAATAACTGGCGCAAGCAGGGGAATCGGAAAAGCAATAGCTTTGGCATTCGCACACGAGGGTATGCGATTAGTGATCTGTGCCCGCGGTGAAGAACAATTAAAGATTACCGAAGAAGAAATAAAAGACCGCTACCACACCGAGGTTGTTATTGTAAAGGCAAACACAACCAGGCTTAACGACATTAAAAGGGTAGTTTCTAAAGCTATCGCAAAATATAAAAGAATAGATATATTAGTAAACAACGCGGGCGGTGCGCACATGGGTGGAATTTTTCAATTCACCGACGAAGATTTCGAAAACCATATACATCTGAAGGTTTTGGGTTACATAAGAACCGCGCGGGAAGTTATTCCGTATATGCAGCAACAAGGCGGCGGAAGAATTATCAACATTATTGGAACCGCAGGAAAAGAACCCGCACCGTTTATGATGCTACCCGGTATCACAAACGGCGCATTGCTAAACTTTACAAAAGCTTTAGCCGCCGAATTAGCTCATCACAAAATTACTGTCAATGCCGTAAATCCGGGAACGACTGAAACACTTTTGACCGAACAGACTTTGTCCGCAAAATCTATATTACAGGAAAAAAGTATAGAGGAAATAAAACAAGCGCTAATCAATTCGAATCCTTTCGAAAGGTTGGCAAAGCCCGAAGATGTTGCCAGTGCTGTCATTTTCTTGTCTTCGGATGCGGCAAGTTTTATTTCTGGTATCTCGGTAAACGTTGATGGTGGAACGGTTTGCAGTTCTGCTTAATGAATTACAAATTTCTATCAATATTAATTTTAACGGTGATTATCGCTTCCTCTGCGGATTGCCAAATCTCAACTCCAAATAACGTATTTATCGGATTCGATAAAATTGTGAACACACATAGGTGGGACGGGACGTGTCTTTACAAAAATATTTTTTCTAATTTAGAAATTCATATTGATGAAAAATTTAAGTCCACGTTGCTTAGAACCAACCGTAATATAATCAGAGACGAACAAGCTATAGATATATGGGGAAAATACAGACTGGGCCGGCAGCTCAGATCGGCTCTTAAAATTTCTTCGTTCTTACTTTCTGATAATCAAACAATAGGAATAAGCGAGGCATTTTCGAATGTAATATACGGAGGATTCGAATTTCAGCCAGTAGATCAACTCATACTTGAACCTTATATTGGGTTGAAAATTGATCGACAAGTTAACGAAACAGACGACGGGCTTTCTTTTTTAGTAAACGCAAGAACTCGAAATTTAGAATTAAGTGGGTTTAAAACCTTAGTCGACGCTAATTTTCAGAAAGACAATCTCAACCCGCGTCATTTAGAAACTCATAATGCAATAATATCCATCGAGAAAAGATTTTTTGAGAATACGAGAAATGTTTTATCTTTTCTTTATAAAAAGAACTGCAGAGAATTTTATTTTGCAGCCGACACTTCTACAAAAGCTCAATTCAACATAAACAACAATATTGATAAGAGAATAGAAAATGCGTTTGCAATTTTCGATACACTCGATTATAATATCGGCGGAGGTTTACAATTCTCAGTAAATGGTGTACTTGCTTTAAGAGAGATAGACAGATCTGTACGATATAAAACTGCAACGAGTAAATTTTTCGACAACAATATAAACGACTTTAAAATCGAGGGAAGTACACAATTAACATACAACCCTTCAAAAAGATTTTACGGTACGACTCAACTCTATTACGGAGAGCGTGATGTGGTGCATTCCCTCAAAAAGAGTCCGGAAACCGAAATGTTGATTACACCAGCGGCGCTCAAAGAAGAGGAGAAGAAAAACAACAATTCGCGACGTACAACTTTATCGGCAAATGTAATTATAGATGTAACGAACTCCGACCGAATTTCATTTTCCGGTTCAGGAAGTATTTTGCGTTACGACACACCGAGCATTCTGAACGACGACGACCGTGATGAGCTATGGATGTTATTCGAGCTAAACACATACCACAAGATTAGTCAATACCTTTATTTACAAAATTCAATAAACACTAATTTAACACACGTCGTTTACCTTCTCGGTAGCCGCAGTGCAAACAATAACTGGAACCGTTTATGGCGTTTGTCGCCACGGTTAAATTACAAGCCGTCAAAATATTTTTCAACCTTGAATACGTTCGAAGTATTGGCAAACTACACCGTTTTCGATTTCGACGACCAGTTCGTGAATATAAAGAGCTTTTCTTTCAGGCAGTTTTCTTTTATAGATTCTACGAATATCAATCTATCTTCAAAAGTGGGGTTTAGTTGGTTTAACCACATTCGTCTTTATGAGAGAGGCGAATTCAACTGGACAAACTTTAAAGGCAGACCGATAAATTATTTTGAAGATAAGACGTACATCGCACAGCTGCAATATACGGCAGATGAGAATTTGCTTTTCTCTGTCGGGATTCGTTATTTTAGTCAAACTCGTTACGGATATGATAAACGTACAAAGCATATTGAAACCCGATTGCGCAGTGTTGGTCCACTTGCTTCGCTTATTTGGAATATCGATAAAAAATCACAATTGCAAATAAAAGGCTGGCACGAGCGTGTCGATTTTACCGATTCAAAAACAACCGGTTCAAGTAATATTACAATGACACTTAAATTGTTAATCTAAATGGCTTCCTCCAAAATTAAAATATTCACATTAATACTGAAGAGCATTCCCAAAGAGGTTGCTAAGGTAGACCCTTTTTTAAAAAAAGTTAACCGTTCTATCAAGTTTGGTGAAACACAATTCCACAATTTACTTGTTGCAACAACCGAAGCCGTTAACAACAGTATCGCACACGGAAACCATAAAGACTCCAGCAAGTTTGTAACGATAACCGCGAAGGTATTTAAATCTTCAATTAAAATTCAGGTTCACGACGAGGGCGAAGGTGTAAAACCGGAAGATATACCCAACCCGCTCGAGGATAAAAATCTTTTGAGAGAAAACGGCAGAGGAATTTTTTTAATGACTCAATTCATGGATAATGTTACTTTTGAAAGATGCCCACAAGGCAGCAACGTAATTATGATGCTGAGAAAACGAAAGACCGACCGTTAACCGTTCCAGCCAATATCCATAAGTTTTGCTTGTATCAACATCAGCACACGATTAAAATCTCCCTTCTCGTGTACAAAGTTAACTTCGTCTGAAGGAATAACGAGTAAGGACCCAAGTTTATAATTCTTAATCCAGTCTTTATAAAGACCCTCTAATTGCTTCAGATACTCAGGCGGAATACTTCGTTCGTAATCTCTACCTCTTTTAGCTATTTGCTTGAGCAGTGTTTCAATTCTCGCTTCGAGATAAATCAATAAGTCGGGAGGTTTAAGGTATTCCATCATTACCTTGTACAGCTTAACATAATTGTGGTAGTCGCGGTCATCCATTTTTCCTATGTTGTTAAGATTCTTTGCAAATATTTCCGCGTCTTCATATATAGACCTGTCCTGAATTACAGATTTTTCTCCTTCTACAATATTTTTATGGTCGCGAAATCGTTTCGATAAAAAATAAACCTGTAAATTAAATGACCATCGACTCATGTCTCCGTAAAAGTCACTCAAGTAAGGATTATCGTCAACAGATTCATAGAATGCTTCCCAGTTATATTGTTTAGCGAGTAGTTTTGTAAGCGATGATTTTCCTGAGCCGATATTACCGGCTACGACTACGAATATTTTTGATTTCATATTAATAATTTTATGATGACCGGTTTAAAGAATTAAAAAAAGATAACGGAATTTTGGCTGAATTGCAAAAAGAAAACATCTTCGTGTTTCTCTGTACCTTCTTCTACCGCAAACATCCCTTCGGGAGTGCCTTTCGTGTAATAAAGAATGGTGTCACGAAATTGCACTATATGATTTTTTCACTTCGCAATTTCGCAATTTCTTTTTTAGAATATCCTAACGACCGCAACACTTCCTCAGTATGCTGTCCCAATGTTGGAGCGGGTTTATATTGGTATTTTTTTGCTCCGCTCAGCTTAATCGGATTCCCGACTGTCTTCATCTTGCCGATTGTCGAATGCAAAAGTTCTATAACCATTTCTCGATTTAGAACTGTGGGTAAATCCAGCGCTTCCTTCACGGTATTTATCTTTCCTACCGGAACATCGTACTTCTGAAAAACTTTCAACCACTCGCCCGTAGTTCTGGTTTTCATAACGGGAATAATTTCCTTCTGCAATTCGTTTCTCTTTTCCACACGCTTCGGATTAACTGCAAACTTATCGATTGTTAACAAGTCGGTTCGGTCAATTGCTTTGCAGAAATTTTTCCAAAGCCCTTCGTTGCCTGCCGCGACGTTTATGTAGTCGTCCTTTGTCTCAAATGTTTCGTAAGGAGTTATTGTCGGATGCAAATTGCCTTTCCGTTTCGGTGTTTTGTCGGTTGAAAGCGCTATCTGCGACTGGAATGTGAACATCGATATTAAGCTGTCCAGCAAGCTAATATCAATATATTGCCCTTTCCCCGTTTTCTGACGGTGATACAATGCCAGTAGGATTCCTTCAAACGCTGCGTGCCCTGCTGCAATATCTGCGAGCGAAACTCCAGCTTTTGTCGGACTCGCATCCGGAAATCCTGTTATATCCATAAAACCGGATTCTCCTTGAACAATCAAATCAAAACTGGGTTGATGACTTTGTTCACTTGTTTGTCCATAACCGGATATCGAGCAGTAGATAATCTTGGGATTGATCTTTCGAACGGCTTTGTAACTGAATCCTAATTTTTCCAGCACTCCCGCTCTAAAATTTTCAACGAGTATGTCACTTTTCTTTATCAGTTTTTTTACGACCTCTTTACCTTCTTGAGATTTAAGATCAAGAGTTATACTCTTTTTATTTCGATTAACGCTTAAAAAATATATGCTCTCATCGCCGACATAAGGCGGAGCCCAATAGCGAGTATCATCGCCCGAGCCGCGCGCTTCAATTTTTATGATTTCGGCACCCATATCGCCTAACTTCATTGTGCAATAAGGACCGGAAAGAATTCTTGTTAAATCAAGAACACGAATTTTGGATAAGGGTAGATTCATAACAATTCAAAATTAAAAATGAAAAATGAAAAATTTAGTTGATTAAACTTGGAGAATAAAGTTTTCGTTTGAGGAATTTACCGCAGCCCGGTCTGCCAAGAAACTGATTGTTTTGAATTATTATTTCACCACGGGAGATTACGGTTTCAGCATTTCCCTTAACATTAAATCCTTCGAACATATTATAATCGACGCGCATGTGGTGTGTGCTTGCAGAGATTGTGTATTCAGTATCCGGATTCCAGATAACGATGTCGGCATCGCTGCCAATAGCGATCTCGCCTTTCTGCGGATACATTCCGAAAATCTTTGCAGGGTTTGTGGAAACCAATTCCACCCACCGGTTTAAAGAGAAACGCTTTTGATTAACTCCGAACTCGTAAGTAAGATGAAGTCTATTCTCAATTCCCGGTGCGCCGTTTGGAATTTTAGTAAAGTCACCTTGCCCTAACTCTTTTTGTCCCTTGAGGTTAAACGGACAATGGTCAGTGGCAACAATCGACAAGCTGCCATCAGAAAGACTTTGCCATAGTTTTTCTTGATGCCACCTCGGACGTAGTGGCGGTGAAAGGACATACTTAGCACCCTCAAAATCCGGCTTACGTAAATCATCCTCGCTGAGAAGAAGATAATGCGGACAAGTCTCACCAAACACAGGCAAACCTTTCTGCCTCGCATGGATTATAGCATTAAGAGCTTCTGCGCAAGTTACATGAACGATATAACACGGAACGCCTGCAACCTCTGCTAAGGCAATCGTTCTGTATGTCGCTTCACCTTCAAGAACAGATGGGCGGGTTAGTGCATGATAGATCGGATTAGTGTTTCCTTGTTGCAATGCATTTTTTACCAACTCGGAAATGACAGAACCGTTTTCGGCGTGCATCATAATCAAAGCGCCGTTTTTCTTCGCACGCTGCATCACTCTAAAAATAGATGCGTCGTCCAACATCAATGCGCCGGGATATGCTGTGAATAGTTTAAAGCTCGTGATGCCATCCGCAACCAATTGATCCATTTCATCGAGAATAGAATCGTTTACATCCGTAACAATCATGTGAAACCCATAATCGATGACGGATTTGCCTTGTGCTTTTGTTTGCCAAAGCTTGAATGCATCGTGTAAAGATTTACCTCTGCTCTGTGTGGGAAAATCTACTATTGTAGTAGTTCCGCCAAATGCAGCGGCAATCGTTCCGGTCTCGAAATCGTCCGACGAAGAAATATTTCCCAGCGGCATGTCCAAATGAGTGTGCACATCAATGCCGCCGGGTATAACATATTTTCCAGACGCATTAATAACTCTATCTACAGGATTAGGAAGATCTTTACCGATAGCTAAAATTTTTTCGCCTTGTATAAGAACATCGGAAACGAAATCATCCGACGAAGTTATTATACGGCCGTTTTTAATTAGAAGGGACATTTTATTTAAAATTTCAATTTCCAATAAACAAATCTCAAATACTCAACTACTTAAATACTTTTCTACTTTCATTAACTAACCCCGCCAACACCTCAAGTCCATCTATAATCCTCGGACCCGGCCGGGATAATAGATCACCATCTACAACGAAAACCTTATCGTGTTTAAATGCTTTCAACTTCTTCCACTCGGGAAAGTATTTTAGCATTTCATCTTTATTTTTAACAGCGTCATCCATTGCTATTACAACGTCGGGATTTTGCTTCAGCACCGCCTCACGATTAATAATCGGATATTGAACGACTGACTCAGCCGCTATGTTTATTCCTCCTAACAAATTTATCATCTCATCAATGAAAGTACCTTCTGCCGCACTTATCAGCGGCTGAAGTGATATAATTATAAATACTTTTGGGGGCGACGTATTTCGAACAGATTGAAGAATAGCAGCTTGCCTTTCGTGCAGTTGATTAACCAAAGCCGCCGACCGTTCATCCACCTCAATAATTTTTCCGATATCCGTTACTGATTTTAATATTCCTTCTATGTTTTTAGGACG
>JAHJRJ010000087.1 GCA_018830765.1 Bacteroidota bacterium
ATCAATATCGGATCCTTCGGTTTTAGAACGATTAAAAACGACAATAACAAAGCAATCAAAATATGAACTACGAGACTCATTAATGCAGAATACACACTGGTTTTATTGTCGTTTATATTTGCTATATAAATTGACCTCACTTTACCTCTTTAGCGGCTTCGGTTGCTATAAATAAACGTGTCGCGCCAACACCTTTTGCAATATCGAGCACTTCTATTACGTCTTGAAGTACAAGGTCTTTATCCGCTCGCACGACTATTTGTTGTTCTTTATCTTGCTGTAGTAAGCCAGCCAATGTCGCGGCTAATTTGTCTTTAGCTATTCTGTCGTTGTTCAGATACAGTAGTTTGTCTTTCTCAATTGTTACAGAAATTGTCTTACGCAGCGGTGGCTGTCCGACTGCGGTTTTGGGCAATGTAATATTCATCCCTCGCGTAATTACAAACGAAGAAGTTAAAAGAAAGAATACCAACAGCAGCATTACAATGTCTGTTAGCGACGAGAAATGAAATGCCGATAGATATTTTTGGTGTCCTCGAAATTGAAAATTCATGATGACCCCCTATTTTGAAATTTTGGTGATTCGTCTACAGATTCAAAAACCTTATGTTCATAAACACATTCTTCAACTGCGTCGAACGTATCACGCGCCACTCGCTCGAGTGTTGAGATAATTACTTGCGTTGAGTTAATTAAGTAATTATAGAATCCATAAGTAAAAATACCGACAGCCAAACCGAATACGGTTGTGATTAATGCTTCCCAAATGCCATCAGCCAAATCCGTTGGCGAAGGTTGTCCTGCCGCTGCGGCAACGGCTTGAAATGCTGCGAGCATTCCGGTAACAGTTCCTAAAAATCCCAACATCGGCGCGATACCCGCGATAGAAGCTAAAATTCCTAAGTGTCGTTCGAGATAGTGAACTTCTTCTCGACCTTGATCTTCCATAGCTTGACGCAGGCGAACGGGTCCGTAATTAATTTTTTCAAGTCCGGCGCCGACAATCCTTCCTGCAGGAGAATTTTCCTGTATGCAGAATTCTTGCGCGAGTTGTATGTTTTTATTCTCTAATATTTTTCTAAGTTTCAATTGGAACGCGCCGGTGCGAGGTCTTGACCGCCTCAGTGTCATCCATCGCTCGATGATAATGAATACACCTATCAAAGAGAGCAACAGTATTATATACATTAAAAAGCCGCCCCGGGCGAAGATTGTTAAAAAATCCATCTTAATTCCTAATTATTTATGAAGATATAAGTTTCAAACAATTTAATTATAAGCATTTTTCATATTTTAAGCAATCATTTAAAGGGAAGATGTAACTTTGAGAATCACGCTGAAGTGAAACGAAAGCGGGAATTGAAATGATCGAATAATTGGATCATTGAATCAATGAACTATCTGTAATCCCAAATTTCCAATCTCAAATCAAGTTTTGCTTCAAACAATAGTATCCGTTTTATCCGTGTAAATCCGTGGTTAAGTTCACATCCTCTCCCACAACTTCTTTGCGACTTTAGCAGCTTCTTTCATCGCAACTTCCTCGTCCACACCAAAAAGTTGATGATTCCACATCACCCATTCGCCGTTGATCATTACACTCTCGACAATTGATGAGTTCATCCCAAAAATAAAATGACCGATTAAATTTTCTTTAGATAGTGGTGTTGGAGATTTGTAATCGAGTACTACTAAATCTGCTTGAGTACCTTTAGTAATCGTTCCAAATTTTTCTCCGAAGATCTCTGAGATAATCGTATTTCCTGTCTGAAGCATCTCAACTATTCTCGCAAACCTATCCTGATGTGAAGATTCCTGGTTCCTGAAAAAACCTACCTTCCCTTCTTCAAACATATCTGCCGGAAAACCGTCTGTTCCGAGTGCTGTTCTTTCACCGAATAAACTTATTGGGGCATAACCAACCCGGTTATTCATATTAGATCTTGGGTTATGAACCAACCACGATTTATGTTTTCTGACTTTAGAAATTTCATTCGAAGCAAGATGAACTCCGTGAGCTAAAATCGACTTGTTTGTAAGTACACCGTGGTTCACCAATCTATCCACGATATTAATTTTATAATTTTCCTCCGCATCAAAAACATCCGCTTTGTCTTCGGCAACGTGAATATGGATTCCACTCTTATATTTATTGACCATATCACCTAATTTCTTCATCGAGTCTTCACTCAATGTAAACGAAGCGTGTGCGCCAACCATACCTCTGAACAACGGGTTGCTCTTATGGGCTAATAGAAAACTTTCGTTTTCATCTAAGCCCTCGTCGCGTTTTTTTATCCCGCCGCGGTCGGTAGTTTCATAACAAAGTATTCCGCGTAAGCCAACATCACTCATCGCTTGCTTGATGATTCCGAGTGAGCCAAGAATGTAGTTCGGCGATGCGTGATGGTCGATGAGTGTTGTCGTTCCATACTTCACAGCTTCGATTGAACCGACGAGAGCGCTATAATATATAGATTCTTCATCGAGAGCTTTATCCAATTTCCACCAAATTTTTTGGAGTATCTCCAAAAAGTTAACCGGTGCTTTTTGGGGTCCCGACATTCCACGAGCCAAAGCCGAGTAAAGATGCGTATGTGAATTTACGAGTCCCGGCATTACGAATTTGCCAGTACAGTCAATAACTTCCTCGTTAGCTTTCTGCTTCAAAGATTTGCCGACTTCGGTAATTTTCCCGCCAGAAATTCGAATATTTGCCGGCTTCACCTCTGAAGGAAATAAATTTAATATTGTTCCACTTTTTAAAAGATATTTTTGCATAATAAACCTTTATATTTGCGTTTTTGTAGGTCGACGAGTTTCGTCGACCTAAATTAATAAATCCGATTTACAATATGTCAATTGCCATTTTGATATATATAATTAATAAAGATTTAACTTTTGATTAATTAAGAATCTAAAGCATCTTAACTTTTACAGTTACTCGCTTTTAGGTTATTTTTCAACTACGGATATGGGATAATAACCTTGATTTGTAACCCGACCACTACTCGCATCAAATAAAACACACCAAACATATTTAATAACATACTTTTTATAATTTTCTGGTGTTTTTTTGAGAGAACTATACCTTTTCAGTGAATCATGTTTTGAATATTGTTCCATTGAAGTTTTAAGATATTCTTTTCTTTGGATTAACTTTTCAAGATAAAATTTTTTATCCCATTCACTCGTGCTGCTATCATATTTACTTTGATAATTTGCTACCTGTGCTGAATCGTAAGATTTGCTAGATAAACTTTCATCATATTCTGTTTGATATTTATAAATATTTTTAATTTCAGTTTTCGCTTTATTAGCGTATTCCCATCTGACATAAATTAATTGACCTTTTGTATCCATACTATAAAAATCTGTAAAATCATATAGCTCAGTAAAACCCCTATTAATGGAGGTTGGTCTTCCTAAAACTGCTTGAACTTCATCATAAGTCATACCAATTTTTACATTACTAGTTTGACTATTTAGCAGTGTGGTTGTAATAATAAAAAGAATTAATTGTTTCATTTTTACATACTTCCTTTTTCTTTTAGTATTATAGTGATGACTACTCGTGAATGTTCCTAATGTTACAAATTTGTTTCGTCAATCATTATGATAGAATAATCCCGCCAGAGGCGCACAAGCTGTTCGACTTACAATTGTACTTCAACATCAGTCGAGCAAGCCGCTCGACCTACATTTTTTCTTCTACCGATTTCAAGTCCGGCTCTACATCAATCACTTCACCTGCAGCTTTCTTTGCCGATTGTATGTCTTTTAAACCATTTCCCGTAATTACAACAAGCGCTGATTCGTTCGGTTTAACAATTCCTTTTTGAATAGCTTTTTGTAAACCCGCTACGCCTGTTACACCTGCCGGCTCGCCGAATACTCCCCCAAGTCGTGCTGTAACACGCATCGCTTCTAAAATTTCTTCATCGTTTACTGTAATCATCTCACCGAAAGATTCTTTAACCATTTTAATAGCCCGTCGCCAGTTGCGCGGCGTTCCGACCGCAATGCTATCAGCGAGTGTATTTGTTTCGGTTGGAATTAAATCATTGCAGGAATAGAATGCATCGTAAATCGGTTTGGCGCCTTCAGCCTGCACGCCGAGCAAACGCGGAACTCTATCGATGAAGCCTAACTTTTTCATCTCTTGCAAGCCCTTGCCTATTCCGCCAATTGTGCAACCATCACCGACAGAAACAACAACCCAGTCGGGTAAATTTTTAGACATTTGTTCAGCGATTTCGAGTCCTGCAGTTTTCTTGCCTTCCACTAAATATGGATTGATTCCGCTCGACCGGTTATACCAGCCGAATTTTTGACAAGCTTCGCCGCATAAGTCGAATGCTTGCTCGTAAGTTCCTTGAACACGTAAAACAGTCGCACCAAAAATTAGCAACTGGGTTAACTTTGGCTCGGGCGCCCGCTTTGGAACAAATATAAAGCTTTTCAAACCAACAGCCGCTGACAGTCCAGCAAGCGATGATGCCGCATTACCAGTTGAAGCACAAGCAATTTCTTTAAAACCAAACTCAATCGCTTTCATCACTCCAACAGAACTTGCGCGGTCTTTGAATGAGTTTGTCGGATTTCGACCGTCGTCCTTTAAATATAGTTTGGTAATTCCTATATGCTTTGCTAATCTCGGCACATCGTAAATCGGCGTCCAACCGATATGCAAATGCGGCAGTGGAATGTCGTGTGAAATAGGAAGAAGCTCACGGTAGCGCCAATGGTCAAAAACACGATGTGAGATATGAGATGTGAGATGTGAGCCGGCTTTATCGTAATCATATTGGACGTCGAGGATGCCTTGTATGCCGCAAGTTTCACACGTGAACCGGTTATCGGCGGTATACTCTTTACCGCAGATTAGACATTTTAAACTAGTTACATATTGAAGTGGAGAAAATTTCATAATATATTTTTACCACAGATGACACTGTATTGCAACTTTGGTTCTTTAACTTGGAAACCGATTTGCCGCTTTGGTTTTTCAGGTGGCTGCATAAGATGTCGGATTGCCTCGAAGACAATCTTGAACTGCTCATCGTACTTCTTTTCCATCTCTTCAAGTTTGCTCTGTCGCTGTTCAGAACCGAAGAGAGCATCGCAACACCTTGCTCTGTAAAAGCATAAGGAAGTTTTCGTGTCCCACCCCATCTTGATATTCCAAAATGGAATATCAAATTTTTAAATTCTTCCTTCGTAAGCTGAAACATGAAATCTTCCGGAAAACGTTTGATATTGTGCCTCACTTGTTCATTAAGCCGCTTCGTAGGAACGCCGGAAAGCACGGCAAGGTGAAAATCAAGCATTACCTTCTGACCTCGAACCAGTAATATCCGCTTTTCGATTACTTCCTTTGGAACGAGTTGATTCATTTCATTCCCACAAGCTCTTTTTCTTTTCTGCTAACAAGTTTCGATTTCATATTTTCAATTGAGAGTAGAATCACCTCATTCGTCGCAGGCAGCGAAAACTCCGGTTCGATTTCATGATTACCGACGGCAGAAA
>JAHJRJ010000088.1 GCA_018830765.1 Bacteroidota bacterium
CGAATTCCACCCCTCGCATTATGTAAACGACCCATTTGTGATTGCCAAAAACAACAAGATGATTGCAATTAATTCGGCACTGCAAGTTGACCTCACTGGCCAAGTGTGCGCCGATTCAATCGGTACGAAATTCTTTAGCGGTTACGGGGGCCAGCTCGATTTTATTCGAGGCGCTTCGCGAAGCGAGGGCGGAAAACCAATAATAGCTCTTTCTTCAACTGCTAAAAACGATACTATATCGCGTATTGCGACACAACTCGCAGCAGGCGCGGGTGTTACAACATCACGCGGCGACGTCCACTACGTAGTAACCGAATACGGTGTCGCTGATTTATACGGTAGATGCGTGCAAGAAAGAGTAAAAGCCCTTATCGGAATAGCACATCCTGATTTTAGAGAAGAGCTTGAAGAATACGCTTTGAAACAAAAATTTTTACCAGTAAAAGTATAGGTAAATTATGTCTTATCATTATAACGACACACTGAACGACATCCCACTCGATTATCGACCACGTTTGATCATTTGGGAAATAACAAATTCCAAACAAAATAACAATCTAAAAACTCTTACAACGCATGAGTGTTTTCAGGTTATGGATAGCATCGCCGAGCTTAGTAAACCGATCATTGTTTTATCCGCAAACCATTACGAATCATCGGGCAGCGACCCTCTCGACAGACCGGACATCATCGACATAATTCTATACGGAAATTCTATCGGCTTAAAGATGATTGTCGAAACCAAAGGCGACAAATTAAGCAAAGATATGAGAAATATTTTACGAACTATAGGAACAAAGAGCATACGCATTTTAATTAACGACAAAGTGAAAGAAAGTATTGAAGACGGTTTTCTACAGAGTCCGGAATTTATTGAGCTTAACGAAAGATTAAACGACCTTAAGGACGACGGGTTCGAAATACAGTTAGGAATAGCTTTACAAAATTTTGACGAACGTGAAGTTTCTTTCGCTATCGATTATTCGATTAAGAAGTACGCCAAAGGGATTTATTTGCACTTACTATCCTCTCCCGACAAAACAAGAAAAAAACAAGACAAATTAAAAAGCGAGATCGAGAAAGAAGAAATAATAGTCTGGATCGCTAAACAGAAAAAATTACTGCCGAATGAGATGTACTTTTCACCACAATGTATAAGGTACGGAATTAAGCATCGTGAAGATGAGGGACATCACAATAACTACTCGGAAAGCAGCAGTAAAAGTCAGATTACACACTGGTGTTTAGGTGGTAAAACATTTGCTTTTATCAGCGCATTCGGTAAGGTTCAAATTTGCAGCGCGCTCGGAACAGAATGCGGAAACCTGTTCGAATCGAATTTTAACTTTTGTGAAATCTGGAACCAATCGGCACTATTCGACCAGCTACGGAATCGCAATTTCTCATGCTCACAAACGCAAGAGTTCGTGCAGCAAAATGTTACATCTTTTAAAGCAACAAAAGTTTCCAAGGGCTTTAAGGAGTTATTAGAACATAATTAAAAATATTATTCAGGAGATGAATATGAAGAAGAAAAAGGAGAAGAACGGAAAAAATTATTCGATGCAGACCCGTTTGATCTACGGAAAATCGATAAGTAAAAAGTGGGACTATAATCACCACGTCGTCCCGCCCATTTCGTCTTCTGCAACTTTTCGGCTAGATACCGCAAAACGCGGTGCCCAGGGATTCATGGAATTCGCTCATCACAACGGTGAGAAAACTGTAGAATCTCGTGCACCAATTTACATCTACGACCGTTTGGGCGAACCTAATAAAGAACTACTCGAAGAAAATTTAGCCGCAGCCGAAACAGGTGAATCTGCCGTTACATTCTGTACTGGAATGGCTGCTATATCTGCAATATTCGGTGCATTAACAGGAAGCGACGATGAAATTATCGCCCACTCAGTTCTGTACGGATGCACATACTCCCTCCTAACAAACTGGTATCCACGATACAGGATCAACACAAAGTTTATTGATCTAATAAACCCGAATAATCTTAAAAAAGAAATTTCATTAAAGACGAGAGTTGTTTATTTCGAAACTCCGGTTAATCCGACCCTCGATTTAATAGACATCAGTGCTATTTCTAAAATAGTCAAAAGTGCAAACAAGAACCGTCCGAAAGGAAGAGAGATATACCTCGTTATAGATAACACTTTCGCTACTCCTTTTTGTCAAAGACCTATTGAGTTAGGCGCCGACTTTACAGTCGAATCGCTTACTAAAGGTATAACCGGATTCGGAACAGATATGGGGGGGGTGGTAGTAGGACCAAAATGGAGTTATGATTTATTATTAATGTACCGGAAAGATTTCGGCGGTGTGCTTGCCGCAAAAAGCGCTTGGCCTATTATGGTTTACGGGCTTCCGAGTTTGCCAATTAGGTTCAAACAATCGATGAAATCAGCTCTCGAAGTTGCAAAGTTTTTAGAAAGTGACTCAAGGGTTAACTATGTTCGATATCCGGGTTTGGAATCATTCCCGCAACCCGAACTCGCACGTCGTCAGTTGATAGATTATGATGGTAATTTCGCTCCCGGCGTACTACTTTATTTTGCATTTAAAGGTAAAACTCCGAAGAAACGAAAAGAAAAAGGCGAAAAATTCATCAACTACTTAGCTAAAAAAGCATACACAATAACATTAGCAGTAAGCTTAGGGATGATTCGAACTTTAATAGAGCATCCGAGTTCTATGACTCATGCGGCGATTCCTCCTGAAGAGCAAATTGCAAAAGGAATAGATCCTGGAGGTATTAGGCTATCGATAGGTATCGAAAAAGTTGAAGATATAATTAACGACTTAAAGAAAGCTTTATCTAAAATTTAA
>JAHJRJ010000089.1 GCA_018830765.1 Bacteroidota bacterium
ATAAGCTCCTGCACCGCCATCGGGATTCAACTCAAATAAGTTGTTGCCGCTGGCGTCAACACCACCGAAGTATGGTCTTCCGTCAGGTAAATATCGAACGGGAGTTCTTATATCAGCATTTCGTACATAAATAGAATTAATATCTCTTCCGTAAACGAATTCAACCGTACCAACTAAATCCCAAGGTAATTTTTGATCCACAGCTAAGTTTGTAGTCCAAACCTGAGGCCATTTGAAATCTTCAACCATTCCGTTTAAGTCAAATGAAGTTTGAAGTATGGCATCATCGGAAGTCTTAATTTGTGTTTGAACGTTCGGATAGAGATTAGGATTATTTCCTGGATTTGATATAATGTTACCGACCCATACGAAAGGTAAGCGACCCGTAAATATTCCGGTTCCGCCACGGATTTGTGTCGTTCGATCTCCCATAACATCCCAATTAAATCCTATTCTTGGCGAATACAACAATTGAACATCAGGAAGTTTACTTTGGTCAACTGTCTCCGGTTTGTCGTTTTCATTGAGTAATGTTAGGCCTCTGGAGAATGGGTTATCGACAGGTTCGGTGAAATACATCGGCATGTCGACTCTCAAACCAAAAGTCAAACTAAAATCTCTTGACATCAGAAATTCGTCCTGAGTATAGAATGATAATTGGCCAACCTCAATGACTTCACCTTTGTAAGGACCTTTGCCAATTACATTTCTGAAATTATAAAAATTACCACCGTTAGGATCTGTACGTGTAAAGAAATCATTCAAAGAAGAAAATCTTGCACCACCGATAAAATCTAAGAAATCCGGGAGGAAAAATACACCATGCCTAAATATGTTGAAGGAGTTAAAGAATTTAAAATATTCAAAATTTGCTCCGACTGTAATTACATGATTATCAATAAAATAACTTAGATTGTTGGTAACTTGCCATACATCTTGATCTAGTATATTATGTATGGAGAATGGTTCATGACCTATCGTAGTATAGTTTATACCACCTTCAACAATTTCAATAGTTGGGAATGGTTCACTAAAAGGATCGCGGTGGTCACGGAAGCGATTGTAGCTTGCAAAAAATCTGTTTGAAAAATTGCCCAATCGACTATTTAATTCCATTGCGAATGAATTAAGATCATTATTGATCCTGTAACCTGAATTTTTAAATGGTAAACTGGTCTCGTTTGGTCCCCGACCGCCAGCACTCAGAACAAAAGGATGCGGCGGTAAATCTCTGCGCGCGTCTAACCGGTTATACCTGAAACTGAAATTATTGTTTTCATTAATATTCCAATCGAGTTTAATTATCAGTTTTTCATTTTCCGTTTTATGAATATATCCTTCGTAAGGACCTGTGTCATACCCATAAACATCACGCATTCGTTTACTAATTGAATCCATGATAGCAGCGCTGACACGGGAAATTCCAAATCCTGAGGTGCCGCGCTTGGCTGCGAAATTCGTTCCGGGATCTTCCCGTCTTTCCAATTCTGCATTAACAAACAGGAATAATTTATCATGAATGAGCGGACCGCTTACACTAACACCCGATTGATTAAAGAATAAATCAGGATTTGCGATTACTTCTTTACCCGAAACTTTGTTACCAAGGAAAGATTCATTTCTGAGGAAACTATATATAGAACCCTTATACTCATTTGTTCCGCTTTTGGTAACAGTGTTAATTCCGACTCCGGTAAAACCACCTTCGCGAACGTCAAATGGTGCGACTGATATTTGGACCTGAGCGACTGCATCGTATGGAACCGGTTCAGCATTGGTTTGCCCTCCGGGGGCGGGATCATCTAAACCGAAAGGATTATTAAAATATGATCCATCAAGTGAAATATTATTAAAGAGCCAATTTTTTCCGCCAAAACTAAAGTTACCGTCGCTACGCGGATCTAATCTTGTTAAATCACGAGTACTTCTCTTTATTGATGGAAGCATTACAACATCCCTTGGATTAATAAATGTTTCAGCGCCTGTCCGGTTGCTGTTAAATACTTCATCAATTTCAGCTGTTACAACAACTTCTTCTCCGATTATAGCTTCAGCAGCCATTTCAAAATCTAAACGTAATTTTTGACCTAAAGTTAGGTAAACATTTTCTTTGCTTTCTTTCCTGTATCCGACAAAAGTAACAGTCACAGTATATGGTCCCCCGACTTTCATATTGAGAATATCAAACTGACCGTTTTCTCTTGAGGCGGCACCGTACTGTGTTCCACTTGGAACATGAACTGCAATAACGTTAGCCCCCGGCAATCGAGCCCCATCCTTATCTTGAACTATGCCGTTCATAGATGATGTGGTTATTCCTTGCCCTAAGGCTTGATGAAAAAATATTGCAGTTACGAATATGAGTGTTAATAAGGTAGGTAATAATTTGTTTTTCATAATACTCCTTTCAAATTGTGTTGATTTGATATTTATTATTTATGCAACAAATAACACTAAATAAGGTGTAACTTATTACAAATTCTCTGCACAACATAAGCTAAATTATTAAAAAATGCAAATACCATTAGTAAAAAAAATTTAGAGTTAAGAAAAAAATATTTGTCACTCTCACTCCCAAAAATAAAAAGCCCTAAGTTATTATTAGGGCTTATGTTAAGCTCCGCGAGTAGTCCCGAATGCTTTCGGGATACAACCCTGCGGTTACTTGGTAAAAAGTTATAAAAATGAATCATTATTTTGCTCTTCCATTTTTTAATTTTCTTTTCAAGTTCAAGCGCTTCTTTTCGAGAAGCACATTCTTTCTTGAAGATTATCTTCCACGGGCGATAGCGCGCAGTGAATCCTGTCTCAAAAATATTATGGAAGTGCAACCTTGATTCAGGATTATCTGACTAATATGTAAAGCCAATGTCCCATAGAATAAAAAACCCCAAGCAAATAATTCTTGAGGTTTGTATTTTGGTAGCTCCGCGAGTAGGGCTCGAACCTACAACCCTGCGGTTACAGTTATTCCACTGCTTTCGCAATGGCCTGGACTATCTCATAATCTCCGCCAGAGGCGGAGAGTTGGGCGCTTCTGAGGCTTATTGGTGAGAATCCTCATCCTCTAGTCTCTGCACGTTTTCCGCTACTTAATTTCTCTTCACGGAACTTCGCTCAGGATTACCATATCCCCACTGGGACTTAGGCTTCCCTGAATTCACCCAATTTTTCAATCCCGATCACTCGGGAAAGCTGCAATCTTCGAATGAAGTTCTCGATGACAGTTTGCGCAAACCAGCATGCACTTGTCAAGTTCTTGTTTAACCTTGGTCCAACTTCTTGTGTATCCTTTCATTGAAATCCCAAAGTCTTTTTCTCTCTCATCGATGTGGTGAAATTCAAGAGCTTCACTGCATTTCGAATATTCACGCCTGTCAGAATAAGTTCGAGAATCTTTCTTCATTTCTGCGTTTCACAGCCGCATGCTCTACCATTGAGCTATCGCGGAATTTTTCCGGCACTAATATATCAAAATTATTATATAATGTCAACCTATTTGACTAATCTTTTCATTTTAGCTATATTCTTAATAGAAACTTAGTGTTGAAACTTGTTTTTTAATCATAAAGGAATACAATGGAAGGTAATTTTTCAAATAGAGTACAAGATGTAATAAGACTTAGCCGCGAAGAAGCTTTACGGTTAGGTCACGATTACATCGGCACCGAGCATTTGTTGCTCGGAATTATACGCGAGGGCGAGGGGATTGCCGTAAAAATATTACGCAATCTCGGGGTCGACCTCTACAAATTAAAGAAAGCTATCGAAGATGCCGTCCGCACAACTGGCGGCACGCTTACTATAGGCAACATTCCACTGACAAAACAAGCTGAAAAAGTTCTCAAGATAACCTACCTCGAGGCAAAACTCTACAAATCGGATGTGATCGGAACTGAACATCTTCTCCTTTCGCTTTTACGGGACGACGATAATATCGCCGCTCAAATCCTGCATCAGTTCAACGTTCATTACGATGCAGTTAGAAATGAGCTTGACAATATAATCAGCGGAAAGCCATCTCATACACAGCACGCTCAACAGCCCGAGAAGAAAACAGATAAATCAAAAACACCAGTGCTGGATAATTTCGGCAGAGACCTTACACGCTTAGCGATGGAAGATAAACTCGACCCGATTGTAGGACGTGAAAAAGAAATCGAACGCGTAGCTCAAGTTTTAAGCCGGCGTAAAAAGAACAACCCTGTATTAATCGGCGAGCCGGGCGTCGGTAAGACGGCAATCGCCGAAGGACTTGCGCTTAGAATCGTCCAGAAAAAAGTATCTCGCGTGCTACACGATAAGCGAGTTGTTACGCTCGACCTCGGTGCATTGGTCGCAGGCACAAAGTATCGAGGACAATTCGAAGAACGCATGAAAGCTGTAATGAACGAACTCGAAAAAGCAAAAGATGTAATATTGTTTATAGATGAACTGCATACGATTGTTGGTGCAGGCGGCGCGTCCGGTTCACTGGACGCATCGAATATGTTCAAGCCGGCGCTGTCACGAGGAGAACTGCAATGCATCGGCGCAACTACGCTCGACGAATACAGACAGTACATAGAGAAAGACGGCGCGCTCGACAGACGATTCCAGAAAATAATGATCGACCCGACAACGGTTGACGAAACTATTCAGATACTCGAGCACATAAAGTACAAGTATGAACAGCATCACGGCGTGCGTTATACACAAAAAGCGATCGAAGGCGCTGTGAAACTGAGCGACCGGTATATTACTGACAGATATTTACCCGATAAAGCTATCGACGTAATGGACGAAGCCGGCGCACGTGTTCACCTTTCCAACATACACGTACCTCAAGAGGTTTTAGATATAGAGAACGAAATCGAAAAAATAAAGCAAACAAAGAATCAGGTAGTGAAAAAGCAAAACTTCGAAGAAGCAGCCCGTCTGCGTGACCTCGAGAAAAAATTATTGAGCGATTTGGAAGTAGCAAAACGTGAGTGGGAAAAGAAATCGGAAGAAATGATATACGAAGTCACGGAGATTCACATCGCCGACGTCGTAGCGATGATGACCGGCATTCCGGTAAACAAAATCGCCGAATCAGAATCCCAAAAATTACTCAAGATGGAAGAGTCGCTTAGCACGCAGATAATCGGACAGGACGAAGCAATCGTGAAATTAAGCAAAGCGATTCGCCGGACACGCGCAGGGCTAAAAGATCCCAAGCGCCCAATCGGTTCCTTCATTTTCCTTGGTCCAACAGGTGTAGGAAAAACAGAGATGGCAAAAGTTTTAGCCAGATATTTATTTGATACAGAAGAAGCATTGGTCAGAATCGATATGAGCGAATATATGGAAAAATTCTCCGTATCGAGATTAGTTGGCGCTCCTCCGGGTTATGTCGGTTACGAAGAAGGCGGTCAGCTTACTGAAAAAGTCCGCAGAAAACCCTACTCGGTTGTACTTTTAGATGAAATCGAAAAAGCGCATCCGGACGTTTTCAACATACTGCTGCAAGTTTTAGATGACGGATTATTAACCGACAGTCTTGGCAGACACGTTGATTTCAAGAATACTATTGTGATTATGACCTCGAATGTCGGAACTCGAGATATTAAACAGGGCGGGGCTATTGGCTTCGGCACACAGACCCAGAAAGACAAATACACGAATATGAAACACGCGGTAGAGGATGCGATTAAGCGAGTATTCAACCCTGAATTTTTGAACCGTGTTGACGATATAATTATTTTTCACAACTTGGACCGCGAGCACATCAACCGGATAGTAGATATACAAATGGCTGAACTTGTAAAGCGTATGGAATCGCTTAACATTAAGCTGCAATTAACAAAACAAGCACGGGAATTTTTGATAGATAAAGGATACGACCCTGCATTCGGCGCCCGTCCGCTTAAAAGAGTACTTCAAAAATTTATCGAAGACCCGATAGCTGAAGAAATCTTAAAGAATAAATTTTCGGAAGGCAGCATCGTGAGAATTAAAATTAATCCGAAAACAGAAACTCTTAAATTTTACGAAGCTAATAAATCGAAGAAAATAAAACCACAGAGCGAACCAGAAGAAGAAACAAGCGCCGGCGCTTCATAAAACGGATAATGAATAGACCAAAATACATTTTTCAGCTATTTTTCCTTTTTTTTCTTTTAAATACAACATTCGCCCAGAGTCCGACAGACACAGCTTCAGATTACAGATTTAGAAGCTTAAACAATTGGATAACTACTTACCCTTCGCACGCTTTGGAAGGGATAGAAAATAGTTTTTTAAACGGAGACTCACCCAAATTTATGATTGCAAGCGCAGCAGGAATACTTTTACTGAGCAAGTTCGATTACGAATTGAGCGATAAATTTTTTACAAAACCGTTTATGCCGCAGCGTCTCTCAGCGCTTGCCGACGATTTCGGAAAGACCTTCGGTTGGGGATATTATGTAGGTATCGGATTCGTTACTATTGAAAGTATCGCAAGAAAGAATTCCTCACGAGAATATTTTAAAAAATTAGAGCTGGTTTTAGAAAGTATCGCCGTGACACAATTTATCACGCAAACAATAAAACTGACGACAATGCGAACAAGACCTAACAAGTCGGATAATCATTCGTTTCCGTCGGGGCATACTTCTGCTACTTTCGCTCTTGCCGGAAGCTTGAACGGTATTTACGGATGGCGGGTCGGCGTTCCGGCTTTTCTATGCGCGTCGATTGTTGGCGCTCAGCGCATCAGCTCTAATTCTCATTATTTATCCGATGTTCTCACCGGCGCTTTAATCGGTATTTTAGTCAGCAACGGTTTTTCATTGCTTCATCGAAAAGAAAATTCCAATCATAATCATCTCCAAACCTTTTTATATTTCGACAAATCTCAACAATCTCACTCTATTCTATTAATTTATCCGATTTAAGATGAAGAATCCCTATAAAAGAATTAGGCAATTTGTATCGTCACTCGGACTCGTAGAGCAATCGCAAGTGGTTGCATCAACCGCGGTTATCGTATCGATGGTTACTATTGTCTCTATTTTTATTTTCAGCGGACAAGAACTTAGATGGTTGGATTTTTTGACACTCGTTACCGTAGGCGTATTCGGTTTTTTGATAACATATTTTATTTCAAAATACGGACTTCAAATAAACGAACAGTACCGGCAATTGTCGGCTCTTAACGCAATCTCTCAAGCGGTAACACATTCGGTTGAACTCGAGACCGTGTTTCATAATTCTTTAGAAAAAGTATGCGAGTTATTAAACGCAAATTGCGGTTGGATTTACCTTATAAAGGACGCAAAATTATATTTAAACCACGCGTATAAAACCGACCTGAAATTTTTTCCTGATGGAATTGATATTAGTTCGAGGTTAATAGAAAGTTTTAAACAACCCCCTGAGAGCGGCGAATTAATACTTCGGGACGATAAACAATTCAATAGAGAACTTGAACATACCGGCATTCAATCGTGGGCATCGATTCCTTTAGAGATGAAGAATGAATTCGGCGGTATTCTAATAATCGCGAGTAGAAAACCGGACGCCTTTAATATTAAGGACTTAGAACTACTGCAAGCTTTCGGAAACCAAATTAGTCTCGCTCTCAACAATGCGTATCTTTTCGAGCAAATTAAACAATCCGAACAGCTATATGCCGACCTGTATGAAAACCTTCCCGACATGTACCATAGCATTAACCGTGAAGGAACTATCGTAAGTTGCAATAACACCGAATCCGAATTTTTAGGATATGCCAAAGATGAGATTATCGGACATAATATTCTAAAACTTTATCCCGAAAATCAGCACTTAATCATAACCAAACGTCTTAAAAATATTTTTGATAACGGGAAAGAAATAAAAGACATTGATGAAGTGATGCAGAAAAAGGACGGAATGTTAATTGACGTGAGCGTAAACTCGTCGCTGGTGTATGGCGTTGACAACAAGCCCGTTTTAGTTAGAGTTGTCGCACGCGACATAACAAACCAAAAGAAGTTAGAGCAAAAAATTATTCAAGCACAAAAAATTGACAGTATCGGAAATTTAGCCGGCGGTGTTGCTCACGATTTTAACAACATATTGAACTCGATACTCGGTCCTGCGTCGATGATGAAACGCAAGCTGAAACCTGAGGATTCGTTCTACAAATACGTCAATCTGATTGAGGATTCTGCCCGCCGCGGGGCTTCGGTTACACGCCAACTTTTAGCATTCTCGCGAAAAAGCAACATCTACTTTACACACGTAGATATGAACAAAATCATTGAAGAGACAGTGCGTTTATTCGAAAGAAGTGTACCCAAATCGACTCAAATAAGATGGGAAACTTCGGAAGATTCTATAATGGTAAATGCCGACGAAGGACAAATTGAACAAGCAATTTTGAATCTCTTTATCAACGCTCAAGATGCTATGCCGCAAGGCGGGGTGGTTACCATTAGCTGTAAACCGGTAATCATAAAAGAACCTATACCCGCTCCTTTTAACGATGTTCAACCGGGCAGTTATGCGGCAATAAAAGTACTCGACACGGGAACCGGTATTCCCTCAGAGATTCTTTATAAAATCTTTGAACCCTTTTTTACAACTAAGGACCAATCGAAAGGCACAGGATTAGGACTATCGGTTGTTTTTGGTGTGGTTAAAAGTCATCAAGGATATATAAACGTCGAGAGTGAAATCGGTGTCGGAACGGTATTTACGATTTATCTTCCACTCGTGGAAAAATATAAATTCACCGAGCCTGAGTTAAGGTCCGAAAACATTGTCGGGGGTATTGAAAATATTATGTTAGTCGATGACGACGCCGGCGCTAATATTGTCGGTGGAGATATTTTATTAGAACTGGGATACAAAGTGGATATTGTAAGAGACGGTTATCAAGCTCTCGAAAAAATTGAAAACAAAAAATTTTACGACCTCGTTATTCTCGATTTAAATATGCCGGGTATCAGCGGCAAAGAGGTTTTTTACAAAATCAGAAAATTAAATCCGAACATCAAGATTTTGATCTGCTCAGGTTATAGCGACTCCATCTTGAACGACGATGCTTTCATAAACGAGATTGACGGTTATTTGCACAAACCATACCTGTACGAAGATCTAGCAAGATCAGTCCGGAATGTGATGGACAATAAAATATAAACCACTATGAATGAATGCGGTGAAGAATTACGTGCGGCTCGATTAACTCAAGAAATTTCTCTCGAGGATATTTCAAGTACAACACGGATCAATGTAAAATTTTTAAAAGCAATTGAGGATGGTAATTTTTCCATACTTCCTCAAACGTATATCCGTGCATTCATTCGAACTTATGCAGTCCAAGTGGGGCTTGACCCCGCTCTTATGGTCAAAAAGTATGAGCAGCAAGCAGCACCCGGTACACCGCCATCCTCTTTTCAGGATATTATTTCACCCGTAAAAGTGCGGCTGCCAAAACAAAAAGGTGCATCTCAAACTACAGTGCTTATTATCGTCTCTGTTATAATTATCATCGGTTTAGTTTTTACTTTATCTGTTATAAATAATAATAAGGCTACACAAAAGACCGAAACAAAACTGGAAATGAAAATCGACTCTCTATTTTTACCAGAAGATCAGGTTCCTTCCGGCACACAACAAGCAACGACTACCGTCCAACTCGACAGTTTAATTCTAAATGTTTCTGCGACAGAAAGCGCATGGATCAGTGTTATAATTGACGATAAAACTAAAAAAGAAATTCTCCTTTCTGGTGAAAAAAGTATTCAATGGAAAGCCGCGAACCAATTTCGAATTACAGTCGGAAACGCAGGTTCAACAGTAATCAAACTAAATAACTACGCTATTAAACCATTAGGTAAACGGGGCGCAATCGTTAGAGATTATATCGTTAACCGAAGCACACTTGACACGTTAAGGGTTGTAAAAAAGAATCAATAATTTATGACCGTACCGAAATCAATAATAAGCAGAGTCGAAAAACTGCGGGAGGAAATCCACGACCACGATTACCGTTATTATGTCCTCGCTGAACCGGTAATCTCAGATGAAGAATACGACAAATTGATGCGTGAACTTCAGGAATTTGAAACGCAGCATCCTGAACTTGTTACACCCGATTCGCCAACGCAGCGGGTTGGCGGTGCAGCGACTAAAAAGTTTCCCGCCGTAATGCACAAAACACCGATGTTGAGTCTTTCGAACTCCTATACCGAAGATGAGGTCTGTGAGTTTGACCATCGTGTTCAATCGCTCTTACAGAATCAATCGTATCAGTATGTTTGTGAATTAAAGTTTGACGGCGTTGCAGTAAGCTTGCAATATATTAACGGTATTCTGGCGGTTGGAGCAACTAGAGGCGATGGTTATCAGGGCGATGAGGTTACGAACAATCTGAAAACCATTCACTCAATACCTCTTCGAATAAATCCAAAAGATAAATCGCTGCTGGATATTGAG
>JAHJRJ010000090.1 GCA_018830765.1 Bacteroidota bacterium
TAAAGTTTTCAAATCGGTATTGACCGGCATGAATATTATCCAAATAATTTATCAATTGTATCCAGAGCAGTTTGTTTTCAACAGCAAAATTTTTGATAGGTTAGCAGGGGATACAAGAATTCGAGAGGGGATTTTGGCGAATAAGCCGGTTCAAATACTGTTGGATATAAAAGAAAAAAAATTTAAGTATTTTCAACAAAATCGTTTAAAATACCTAATTTATTAATTTACGAAGGTTTTTATTGACTTTGTTTGCAATATTCATTAAATTAATTCGATTTACGATAGTGTTATCAGTAGAAAGCTATGAAAAATAAACTCCCCCATTTATTTTGGGACAAGATTATAACTTCTATACGATCTATAGACGGTATAATATTGTTGGTGGGTGTAGCGGGAATATTTATAGCATTATTTACTGATTCTTCTTCGATTAGATTTATCTTTTTGATAATAGTTCTTATTGCATCGAGTTTAGTGTTTTTATCCATCATCTCGAAACAAAACGAGATTAAGAAAGGCTTTATAGATGCGGAAATCAAAACTGATTTGAATTCGGTTGTGCAAACAGTAGAGGAAGAAAGTAATATGAAAAAATTAGTCTTTGACGATTTGCAACTTGAAAACGGCGGAAAATATGTTGTCAAAGAAGTTCGTGATGAGAAAGTAATCAGAGAAGATGAAATAGTAAAAACAGCTCTGCCACAAAAACCGGTTATAAAGCCCGAAACGAAACCGCTCATGAAAGATTTTCAAATATCTGATTTTTTCGACGTTGACACCGATTTATATAAAAGTGCTACTGAACCGCACACAGAATTTGATTTCTTGCTGAATAAAGTATTGTCGGTTATTAAAGACGTTATATTCGCTCACACTGTTGCATTTTTCTGGGTGAATTCTGAAAAACAGCAACTCGTCTGTGAAGCAAAAATTACGAATAGCTACAATTTTAGTCCAGACCGTCGGCTGCCGATGCAGCATGATATAGTAAGTAAGATTGCGCGACAATCTAAACCTGAAATTATTACGCGAGTTAACCCCGTTTCGGAAAGGGAGTTAATTATATATTACACGGAACCTCAATTTATAAAATCTTTTGTAGGGGTTCCTGTTTTTTTTCAAGGTATAACTGCTGAGAAAACCACACAAGAAGCAGTCGCTGTAATCGCAATCGACAGTAAAACCGAAGAATCTTTCGGCGCGGAAACATTATTACTGTTGGGGCAATTTACAAAATTGATTTCCGGTTTAATTAAAAACTACACAGATAAATACGATCTGCTTTTAGATGCTGAACTGTTGAATTCCATTCACAGATTCCACGAAAAGATCAGAAACGACTTATCAATATCAACCATCTCACAATCGCTAGTGGATGAGTCGTCAAAACTTTTAAAGTGGGACTTCATCTCTATCGTTTTGCAGGATGAAACAAAAAAAATGTGGACTGTGAAGAAAGTAATCAACCGTACCGGAGAAATTTATGTGCGTCCCAAAACGACAATAGATTTCAATGAGAGTATTGTCGGTCAAGTGATTAAAAAGAATTCTCATGAATTGATTGAGGATTTTGAAACGCAACGACAGATTCGTTTCTTTGTCGGTGAAAAAGTGGATTACACCGGCTCATTTGTATCCGTACCGATAAGCTCGATGAACAAATGCTTCGGTGCACTGAATGCCGAAAGTAAAGATAAGTACAATTTCTCGAAACAAGATATTGAAGTCCTTTATAGATTAGCAGAAAACGCGGCTGCGGCACTGGAAATATTTTTCATGAACGAGATCATAAAAGAATACGTTATCGTTGATGACCTCACAGGAGTGTATTCAAGGAAATTTTGGTTTGAAAAGTTTTCCGATGAATTATGCCGTGCCGATGATTTCGGCGAAGATTTATCGCTCTTATTTTTAAACGTTGATAACGCGCCCGAACTTCTAATACGTTACGGGCAAGATGGCGTAAGTAAAATGCTTATCACGTTATCGAAAATAATTCGTTGTAGTGTCCGACCGTACGACTTAGTCGGGCGGTTGGAAAACAACCGCTTTGGTATTGTTCTGGTAAAAACCCCTGCAAACGAAGCGTACTTATGGGCGGAAAAAATCCGCAAAACAATTGCCGGTGTAATTATCGAAGTTGATGGGAAAAGTTTTTCCATTACTATCAGCATCGGCGTGTGCGGAGCTATAGAAGGCATCACGAAAGATGAGCTGATAAAAAATACTTCTATGGTTCTTCAAAAATCAATCGAGAGCGGTGGAAACACAGTAAGAGTTTTTTAGAAAATAATCAAATAATAAAATATGGAGATAGAAACAAATGGCTAAACATCTATCATTCGCCGATAAAGTTGCAAAATCTCAAAAACAAAAAGGACGCAAATGTCCTAAATGTGAAAATACATTTGAACCGATTTTAGTCGTTTCAAGTGAGCTAAGCAATTCCGGCACATGGAAATTTAATCAGAAACGTGTTCAAATTTGCAAATGCAATGAAAAGGAGGTTTACGCTTAATTAAAAAGGTGTAAACATTGACTGCGGTAGTATCTA
>JAHJRJ010000091.1 GCA_018830765.1 Bacteroidota bacterium
GACTCATAAAAATAAATACCTCCGTTTGAAAATTCACCGTTAAAGTCGGAAATCCCATTATAATATAAGTTGATATTTATTTTTTCGGATACGATTCGTGGAAGTTTTATGAGTAAAAGATTATCCTTATGAGAGAATTTAAGTTTGTGCTTATCAGCAAGTGTTATTGAATCAATTGTTAGGGTAGCACTCGATGCGGTTAGAATAAATTCATCTGTCGGAACTAAGATTGATGATGTAATTCCGCAATTTCCCGAAAAGCTTTTTTCTTTTAGTTCAAGATTGATGGAAATGTTGTAATCGATCACGTCATAATTATCCATCCCGGGATGATAACAATGCTGGGATTGAATATAAAGTGTAAAAAGTAACAGTAATAAAAGTTGAATTTTCATATGTGCATTATTTTGATAAGAAGATATAAAAAATAGTGGAGAGCTGCAAGTATGAATTTTGGTAATTATTTTAAAATTATGTAATTTTATCGAGTTTTAACAATGAAAAAATATTTTGAAACAAATATTGCAAATCACCTAATCGGATTCGGGTTGTCTGTTGGAATCTTTATTGTCTATTTAATAACATTAGCACCAACAGTATCATTTATAGATAGTGGTGAATTATCGGCTGTTGCTGCTACTTTAGGCATAGCTCATCCGACGGGTTATCCACTATTTACAATATTGGGCTGGTTGTTTACAAAATTACCGATTGACAATACGATTATATATAAATTAAACATCATGTCCGCCTTATATGGTGCAGCCAGTGCATATTTTTTCTTTCTATTTTTAGTTTCTATTTTAGAATTCCTCGCGCTCGGACAAGCTCAAACGAAAAATGTTCGTCCGGGCCAAACATCAGTTTCGTTTCCAAAGTTATACAGATCAATCATACCTGCCGTTGGCGGAACTTTGTTATTAGCTTTTTCGCCTACTTATTGGTCGCAAGCAGTTGCAGTTGAGGTTTATTCTCTCCACATACTTTTTTTATCGTTAATTTTACTTACCTTTTTTAATGCAGTCAAAGTTTTTCTTTTACACAAAAGTAACCCTCAAAAGGAGAAGCCAACTATTAGAGAGTTATCAGTGTTTGCTCTTTTATTGGGGATGAGTTTTACAAACCACATGACGACGATACTGCTGATGCCCGGTTTGATATATATGTTCTTTTTTGTGTATGGGTTCACACGAGACACGTGGCGTTTAATATTAATTCTATTGGTGGCGTTCGTAGCGGGTTTATCATTTTATCTATATTTTCCGGTCAGAGCTGCGAATTCTCCGCTTCTTAATTGGGGGAATCCTGTAGATTTGGAAAAAATATTTTGGCACCTGAGCGGAAAACAATATCGTGTTTGGATTTTTTCTTCAACCGACGCGGCTGTTAAGCAATTCAAATATTTTATTAACGATTTACCTAAAGAATTCAACTACATTTTTCTTATTGTTTGTTTATTAGGTATATGGAGTCTTTACAAGCGGAGAAGAGAATTGTTGATTTTTACGATTCTACTTTTTATCGGTTGTGTCGGTTATTCTATTAATTATGACATTCACGATATCGATTCGTATTTTTTACTCGCATATTTTACATTGGCGACTTGGATCGCTATCGGAATACAATTCATATTAACAAGAATCAGAAAATCATCAACTGTTATATGTGCGAGCACCCTGTTTGTTATAATTACATTTTTACCGCTAGCAGGAAATTACCAAGATGTAGATGAAAGCAGAAATTATTATGTAGAAGATTACACGAAGAATATGTTCGAAAGCATAGACCCGAACGGCATCATTATATCTTTTCAATGGGATTACTTTGTTTCGGCTTCTTATTATTATCAATTAGTGGAAGGGTTTCGAAGTGACGTAGTCGTGATTGATAAGGAGCTGCTTCGCAGGTCTTGGTATTTTAAACAATTAGAAACACAGCATCCCCAAGTAATCAAACAGTCGAAACTAGAAATCGACGCTTTTCTGATCGAGTTGTATAAATTCGAACACAACTTGCCTTACGCCTATGAAGCGATAGAGAATAGGTTCGCGGAAGTGATTCGAAGTATTATAGAAAAAAATATTGACGAGCAAGCTGTCTATGTTACTGGAGAGATAGAAACTCAATACTTAAGCGGCTATGAAAAAATTCCTGCGGGTTTATGTTTCAGAATAATTAAACATGGACAAGTGGTGGAACCGAAGAAATATAATTTCAAATATCGTTCGCACAAAAAGCGAAATAAGTACATCGATAATATCAATGAATTGTATGTAAATGCAATGATTGTTAACGCGCTTTATCACGCTAATTTGAACCGGTTTAATCTTGCGGAAGAATTCATAAATAAGGGATTGGAAATCAATCCTACTTCAACGGAATTGAATGTGTTTAAAGGAAAATTGAAGGGATATAAGAAGGAGTAAGAAGCTTATCTCAATAGCTATGCCAGAAATGTTGACTTTAATTAAAAAAATATTATATTATTATATCTTAGAAAGGCATAAAACAGCTTATTGATCACTCGTTGGCGTAGATCAGTCCCGACAACATCAAAACAATGCTGGTGTAGCTCAGTTGGTAGAGCAGCTGATTTGTAATCAGCAGGTCGACGGTTCAAGTCCGCCCGCCAGCTCCAATATTGTTGGGATAATCAGCAGGTTACCAGTTCTTCTGAAGGAGTTTTCCAAAGGAATCCTTTGGGAACCTTTGAGAAAACTAGATCACCAGCTCGAGTAGGGCAGGTAGCGAAGCGGTTAAACGCAACAGACTGTAAATCTGTCGGCTGCGGCCTTCGGAGGTTCGAATCCTTCCCTGCCCACTTGGTAAATTCACTCTCTTGCGGGAGTAACTCAGTTGGTAGAGTCATCCCGCTCTTTGAGCGGGATTGGTCGTGGGTTCGGTAGGAGAAATAGAGATAGATGTAAAGCGGGAGTAACTCAGTTGGTAGAGTCACAGCCTTCCAAGCTGTTGGTCGCGGGTTCAAGTCCCGTCTCCCGCTCTGGCTTTTAAGTTACGAGCTTAAGGATTTCTTAAAAGCTTGCGTAGCTCAGTTGGTAGAGCACTTCCTTGGTAAGGAAGAGGTCACCGGTTCAATCCCGGTCGCAAGCTCTAAGCAGATATTAATTTTATTCATTAATCGGAGATAAAGTTTTGCGAGATATAATTACATTAGAATGCACAGAATGTAAGCGTAGAAATTACACTTCTACTAAAAATAAAAAGAAACAAACCGGTAGGGTAGAGTATAAAAAATATTGCCGCTGGTGTAACAAAAGAACATCTCATAAAGAAACAAAATAAAATTTTTTAAACTTTTTGGATACGTGTGTGGCTCAATGGATAGAGCAGCGGTCTCCCCGCCTGCCGAAAGAAGGATCAAGCATGTATAATACGTCAGTAGCTCAATTGGCTAGAGCAGCGGTCTCCAAAACCGCAGGTTGGGGGTTCGAGTCCCTCCTGACGTGCAATGCTTGGCGGGCAGGCAAAACCGTCCCGACAAAGTCGGGAGGGGTTCCCCGCCCGACCGGCTGACCCCAGTCAGGCGGGCGGGGAGTCCCTCCACACGTGCACCCATTAATTTTGTTTAACAAGAATAAAATACTCAAATGAAAGAAAAAATAATTGCATTTTTTGTCGACGTGGTAAAAGAAATGAAAAAAGTAACTTGGCCCAAAAAGGAAGAGTTACGGGAAACTACCGTTATCGTACTTGCGGTTTGCGGTGTGATAGCTGTATTCGTCTATGTTGTGGATACACTTGTTAGCCAAATTATGAAAGCGATACTATAACGAAGGATGAAAATTTGACCCAGCAGAACGTAAATAAAAAATGGTACGTTATCAGAACTTTTTCGGGTCACGAAGGAAAAGTAAAAGCGTACATAGAAGAAGAAGCATTACGTCTGAAACTCGACGATCGCATCACGAATGTTTTAGTTCCATCCGAAAAAGTATTTGAAATTAAAGACGGGAAGAAAAAAAGTAAAACAAAAACTTTTTTCCCCGGCTACATCTTGGTCGAAGTAATTCTCGATAAAGAAACAAAACACCTTATCGTCAACACTCCATCAGTCATGAGTTTTGTGGGGACTAAGGGTGAGCCTGTTCCTCTGCAGCCAGAGGAAATTCGCAGGTTATTAGGCTCTATGGAAGAACACAAAGAAACGGAAATAGTTGGCGTTCCGTTCATCATCGGTGATGCTGTAAAAGTAATAGATGGACCGTTTAATAATTTTAATGGCTTTGTTCAGGAAATTAATAAAGAAAGAATGAAACTCAAAGTCATGGTCAGTATTTTCGGAAGAAAAACACCGATTGAATTGGACTTTAGTCAAGTAGAAATAGAAAAGTGAAAATAATTTTTAAGGTTTATAATGAAGAAGATTACCGGTTATATTAAATTACAAATTCCTGCAGGACAAGCTAACCCTGCGCCACCTGTCGGTCCTGCCCTTGGTCAAAAGGGTGTCAACATAATGGAGTTCTGCAAGCAGTTTAATGCTCGAACAAAAGATCAAGCAGGGTTAATAATCCCTGTTGTGATTACAGTTTTTTCAGATAAATCGTTTACTTTTGTTACGAAAACCCCGCCCGCTGCAGTCTTGTTAATTAAAGCAGCAAAGATTGAAAAAGGCTCGGGTGAACCTAACCGTACAAAAGTAGGCAAGGTTACTGCTCAACAGGTTCGAGAGATAGCTGAAATGAAAATGCCCGACCTCAACGCTCACGATATCGATGCAGCCATGGAAATGGTTGCAGGCACTGCTCGCAGTATGGGTATAACCGTAGAGAACTAGATTTAAGGAAAACTATATGAAAACAAGTAAAAGATACAAAGCAGTTGTATCAAAAGTAGATAAGAAAAAGTTTTATAGCATTGAAGATGCTGTAAATATCGTTAAACAAACAGCCACCACAAAGTTTGTCGAATCGGTAGATATCGCTGTTAAATTAGGTGTCGATCCCAAAAAAGCCGACCAAGCAATTCGCGGAACAGTTTCGTTACCACACGGAACTGGTAAAGAAGTGCGTGTGTTGGTTATTGCTAAACCACCGAAAGACGAAGAAGCTAAAGCCGCCGGTGCCGACCACGCAGGATTTCAAGATTATATCCAGAAGATTCAGCAAGGCTGGGCAGACATTGATGTCATTATTGCAGCACCAGACGTTATGGGCGAACTCGGAAAATTAGGAAAAGTACTAGGCCCACGCGGGTTGATGCCCAATCCGAAGAGCGGCACAGTAACACCCGACGTCGCCAAAGCTGTAAAAGAAGTTAAAGCCGGGAAAATTGAATTCCGTGTAGATAAAGCAGGAATATTACACGCTTCAGTCGGTAAAGTAAATTTTGATTCTCAAAAATTACTTGAAAATATTAATGCTTTTTTGACTACAGTAATGAGAGTAAAACCGCCTTCAGCAAAAGGACAATACGTAAAAAGTATTGCTCTATCCAGCACGATGGGACCTGGAGTACAGATTGATAAAAACGTCGTGGCTATCGTTAAATAAATAATTAAATTAGAAATTACGCACTCAAATAAAAAATATAAATTTGCTGCCCATTTTTTTTTGATGGGGCTTCTCGGCAAAATTATTTAAATGAGGATTAAATGTTAAAAAATCAAAAAGAAAAAATAGTCGAAGAGCTAAAAGAAAAGATTTCGCGTTCACAAGCTTTGTACTTAGCCGATTTTACCGGTATCACCGTCGAAGAGATTAACAACCTTCGTCGTGAATTTTACAAAGCAGGTGTAGATTATCATGTTGTTAAAAACACTCTTGTCAAAAAAGCTCTCGGATCAGTTACAGGTTACGATAAAGTTTATGATAAACTTGTCGGACCGACGGCTATTGCTTTTGCTTATGACGATCCGATAATCCCCGCGAAGATAATCAAAAAGTTCAACGAAAAGACTGTAAGGTTGAAAGTAAAATCCTGCGTCATTGAAAAACAGGTTTTAGACGGAACGGAACTCGACAAAATTGCGACTATGCCGACTCGACCTGAGATGATTGCCGGAATTCTCGGAAGTATAAACGCCCCAATATCAGGAGTCGTTGGAGCTATCAACGCAGTTATACTAGATTTGGTGAACGTCATAGACGCAATCGAAAAGAAAAAAGCCGCTTAATTAAAAACAATCTATCACGAAATTATAATTTAAGGAGAATAATAAAATGTCAGTAGTACAAGAACTCGTAGAAAAAATCGAAAAATTAACTTTACTCGAAGCTGCTGAATTAAAAAAAGCACTTGAAGAAAAATTCGGAGTTACTGCTGCTGCCCCTATGATGATGGCAGGACCCATGGCCGGTGCAGCCGCATCCGCAGCACCTGTTGAAGAGAAAACAGAATTCAACGTGTTGTTAGTTAGCTCTGGCGCACAAAAAATCAACGTCATCAAGGTTGTCCGTGCAGCAACCGGTCTCGGCTTAAAAGAAGCTAAAGATTTAGTTGACGGCGCACCAAAGAACGTTAAAGAGGGTGTTTCCAAAGATGAAGCAGAAAAGCTGAAAAAAGAACTTGAAGAAGCCGGTGCAGTAGTTGAGTTGAAGTAAGGTCTTGAAAAATTTTAATCCCTTACGATTATTTTTAACAGAATGGAGTGGATGAAGTGAAAAGCTTAATAAAAAACCGAAGCGAAAGAATTTCTTTTTCTAAAATTCCACCGGTAGTCGAGCTGCCCGATTTACTCAATGTCCAAATTGATTCTTGGGAAAGTTTTTTACAAGCCGATGTTACCGGCAATAGACGAAAATCCAAAGGACTTCAACATGTATTTCTAACAAATTTTCCTATTCAAGATACACGCGAAAATTATCTTCTTGAATTTATCGAATATTCTATAGAAAAACCTAAATATGCAGTAATAGAATGTCAGGAGCGGGGATTGACGTACGCCGTGCCGACAAAGGCAAAGTTACGGCTGTCCAAGAAAAGCAAGGACGGAAAATCGTACGTCGATTCGATTGAACAGGAAGTTTACCTTGGTAACCTACCGGCAATGACCCATCGAGGAACTTTCATCATCAACGGTGCCGAACGTGTGGTGGTTAGTCAATTACATCGATCACCGGGAGTATTCTTCAGCGAGTCGATACACCCAAATGGAACTCTCATATTTTCAGCGCGGATTATTCCCTTCAGAGGTTCGTGGATCGAATTTACAACCGATATCAGCAATGTGATGTATGTGTACATCGACAGGAAGAAGAAGTTTCCCGTTACCACACTCCTCCGCGCATTAGGTTATTCTTCTGATGATGAAATATTAAAACTTTTCAACCTCATCGAAGAAGTAGATATTAAACATACGGACCTGAAGGATTACATCGGCAGAATTATTTGTAGTGATGCTGTTGATAAAAAGACAGGTGAAATTTTCAGTAAAGATACGCAACTTACAGAAGACCTTGTAAAGAAAATTAAGAAAACCGATATAAAGAAAATTCATTTTCTAAAGACTGAGGAAGCAAGCGATAGGTCGATAATCACGAATACAATTCAGAAAGATGCTTCCCGGACCGAAGAAGATGCTCTTGCCGCCATCTACCGTCAGTTACGAGCCGGCGAAGCTCCAGATACTGAAACCGCAAAAAATTTAGTGGACCGACTTTTCTTTAATGAAAAAAGATACGACTTAGGCGAGGTTGGCAGAAACCGGATGAATTCAAAATTAGGTTTGGATACTCCTACGAGCACTACGACTCTTACAAGAGAAGACATTATCTCGATTATAAATTATTTGATTGATTTACAGCAGGATAAACGAACCGTTGACGATATCGACCATCTCGGTAACCGCCGCGTGAGAACAGTCGGCGAACAAATTGCGCAACAATTCAACATCGGAATGGTGCGTATGGCGCGAACCATCCGCGAGAGAATGAATTTAAGAGACAACGAAAATTTAACACCACAAGATTTAATTAACGCAAGAACTATTACAAGTGTAATCAATTCGTTCTTCGGCACTAACCAACTTTCTCAATTTATGGATCAGACGAATCCATTAGCTGAGATTACACACAAACGCCGTATGTCGGCTTTAGGACCGGGTGGCTTGACACGAGAGAGAGCCGGATTCGAAGTTCGCGACGTTCATTATACACACTACGGACGGTTATGTCCGATAGAAACTCCCGAAGGTCCGAACATCGGTCTTATTTCATCTTTATGTATACACGCGCAAGTGAATTCATTCGGCTTTATCGAAACCCCATACTGGAAAGTAAAAGACAGCAAAGTAACGGAAGAGATTGAATTTTTAACGGCAGAAAAGGAAGATATCTATACAATCGCACAAGCGAATGTTACAGTTACTAAAGATGGAACGATTTCGGACCAGCGTGTGAAAGCCCGCTATCAAAGCGATTATCCGATTGTTAAACCGGAAGAGGTTCACTATATGGATGTTGCACCGAGTCAAATCGTTAGCGCTGCCGCAGCATTGATTCCCTTTCTTGAGCACGACGACGCCAACCGCGCATTGATGGGATCGAACATGCAACGCCAAGCCGTTCCTTTACTTCGTCCGGAAGCACCTATTGTAGGTACAGGATTCGAGAAAAAAGTTGCTCTCGATTCACGAACGATGATTGTGGCAGAACGATCCGGTGTTGTTGAATATGTTGACTCAAATCGTATAGTCGTCAGTTACGAAATAGATGAAGAGAGTGTTGAAGCGCTGACAACTTTTGGCGATAAAAAAAATGTCGAATACAAGCCGACAAAATTCTTCCGCACTAACCAAGATACGTGTGTTAACCAGATCCCCGTTGTGGAAAGAGGACAGAGGGTCAGTAAGGGCGATGTTTTAGCCGACGGTAGTTCAACACAATACGGCGAATTAGCTTTAGGTAGAAACATACTAGTCGCGTTCATGCCGTGGCGCGGCTACAATTTCGAAGATGCAATTGTCTTGAGCGAGCGCGTAGTAGCAGAAGATGTTTTCACATCAATACATATCGAAGAATTCGAGCTTCAAGTCCGTGATACTAAGCGAGGCGAAGAAGAGCTAACGCGCGAAATTCCGAATGTTAGCGAAGAGGCAGTAAAAGATTTGGATGAAAACGGTGTTATTAGAGTAGGTGCACTGGTTTCAGAAGGCGATATTTTGGTTGGGAAAATTACACCTAAAGGTGAGACCGACCCAACTCCCGAAGAAAAATTATTAAAAGCAATATTCGGTGAAAAAGCTGGCGATGTTAAAGATGCATCACTCAAAGCGCCTCCAGGCATGAAAGGTACGGTTATAGCAACAAAATTGTTTAGTCGTAAGAAAAAAGATACTGATATGAAGAAGACAGATAAAAAACGTGCTGAGACGCTTGAACGCAATAGGAAAAAAGATTTAGAGGAAACTTACCGCAAGTTATGTAAGAAACTCGGAATCTTGCTGGTAGACGAGAAAAGTTTAGGAATTCGTGATACTGATAGCAACATCGTGATACGAAGTGGTGTAATAATAAAAGCCACGACTTTCGAAAATGTGGATGCAGTCGATAAATTGGAATATGAACACGATTGGGTAGAAAACAAGAAGAAGAATAGCTTAGTCAGAAAGATATACGACGCTTATCACAACAAGATAAACGAAATTGAAGATGTATATAAGCATGAAAAGAATAAGCTTCAATTAGGCGATGAATTACCTCCGGGAATCGTTCAACTTGCAAAAGTTTATATCGCAAAGAAACGAAAACTTTCAGTCGGTGATAAAATGGCCGGTCGGCACGGAAACAAAGGAGTCGTGTCCAAGATTGTTCCTATACAAGATATGCCCTTCTTGCCGGATGGTACAAACGTTGACATAGTGCTAAATCCGTTGGGAGTTCCTTCAAGAATGAACCTCGGGCAATTATTTGAAACAGCCCTCGGTTGGGCTGGCTATAAATTAGGTAAGCGTTATTCTACTCCAATATTCGACGGCGCATCGTGGGAACAAGTCCGGGATGAGTTGATCAAGGCCGGTTTAGATGAAGAATCCAAATCAGTTCTAATCGACGGTATGACTGGTGAACCGTTCGACCAAAGAGTAACGGTGGGTTATTTATACATGATGAAATTATCGCACCTCGTTGACGATAAAATACACGCTCGCTCGATTGGTCCGTACTCTCTCATCACTCAACAGCCGTTGGGTGGAAAAGCTCAATTTGGCGGTCAACGATTCGGTGAGATGGAAGTGTGGGCTCTCGAAGGTTATGGCGCTGCACATATTTTACAAGAAATATTGACTGTCAAGAGTGACGACGTTCCTGGACGAGCTAAAGTTTACGAAGCCATCGTTAAAGGCGATAATCTGCCGGAATCAAATATTCCTGAATCGTTTAATGTTCTCGTTCGCGAATTAATGGGTTTAGGATTAGATATAAAAATTGAATAAATGAATTTAGGGATATAAATATGCCATACATACATTCTGAAAGTTCTACGAAAAAAAGCTTTTCTAAGATTACTATATGCCTTGCCTCCTCAGATACAATTCTTTCGCGTTCTCACGGCGAGGTTACGAAACCTGAGACAATAAATTACAGGTCGTTCCGACCTGAAAAAGACGGACTTTTCTGCGAAAAAATATTCGGACCCGTTCGAGATTGGGAGTGTCATTGTGGTAAATATAAACGTATTCGCTACAAAGGTATTATTTGCGACAGATGCGGTGTGGAAGTAACACAAAAAAGTGTTAGACGAGAGCGCATGGGACATATTTATTTGGCAGTTCCTGTAGCTCATATTTGGTATTTTAAATCGGCGCCATCTAAAATTGGATATGTCCTCGGAATTGGTGGCAAGGACCTCGAAAAAATTATCTATTACGAATCGTACGTTGTTGTTCAACCGGGAACAACCGGTTTGAAACAGTTGGATCTTCTGTCGGAAGAATCTTATTTCGAAATCTTGGCATCACTTCCTGAAAACAATCAAGACCTCGACGATTCGGATGAGCGAAAATTCATCGCGGATATAGGTGCACCAGCAGTCAGAAAGCTTCTAAAGAAAGTTGATGTAGAAGCCGATATCGCAAAACTTCGCATCGGCTTGAAAGAAGAAACATCGGCTCAAAAAAAATTGGAAATGTTAAAACGATTAAGAGTTTTGGATGCTTTTCGTGACCACGGCACCGGTGTATTAAATAAACCCGAGTGGATGATACTTGAAGTAATTCCTGTTATTCCACCCGAGTTAAGACCATTAGTTCCGCTCGAAGGCGGAAGGTTTGCGACTTCTGACTTAAACGACCTCTATCGTCGAGTTATTATCAGGAATAATCGTTTAAAACGTCTAATCGACATTAAAGCGCCTGAAGTTATTCTGCGCAACGAAAAGAGAATGTTGCAAGAAGCGGTCGATTCGCTTTTCGACAATTCCCGCAGAATGAATGCGGTGCGAGCAGATAACAATAGAGCGCTGAAATCTCTTGCTGATATGTTGAAGGGAAAACAAGGTAGATTCCGTCAAAACCTCCTAGGAAAGAGAGTTGATTACTCGGGCCGTTCAGTTATTGTAGTCGGTCCGGAATTAAAACTCCATGAATGCGGAATTCCAAAAGACATGGCGGTAGAACTTTTTAAACCTTTTATCATTCGCAAGCTAATCGAACGTGGCATAGTTAAAACAGTAAAGAGCGCAAAAAAAATTGTAGATAAAAAAGGATCAGATGTTTGGGAAGTTCTTGAAAACATCATAGACGGACATCCGGTTTTATTAAACCGCGCCCCGACTCTCCATCGGCTTGGAATACAAGCATTTCAACCGATACTAGTAGAAGGAAAAGCGATCCGTATTCATCCGATGGTGTGTACGGCATTCAACGCCGATTTCGACGGTGATCAGATGGCTGTTCATATTCCTCTATCATACCATGCTCAATTAGAAGCACGTGTATTAATGTTATCGAGTCACAATATTTTATCGCCAGCAAACGGTGCTCCGATTGTACATCCTACTCAAGATCAGGTCCTTGGTTGTTATTATCTAACTAAATCAAGAGCCGGAGATATAGGCGAAGGGAAATTATTCTCATCGCCTGAGGAAGTTATTATTGCTCACAATTCCGGGAAAGTAGGTTTGCATGCTCGTATAAAAGTTCGTATCGACGGACAGATGATGGACACGACAACTGGTCGAGTAATATTTAACTCTATTCTTCCAAAAGAGATTGGCTACATCAATGAGCTTTTGAATAAGAAACGTCTGGTTCAGATTACCGGTTTTGTTTATCGGAGAGTCGGTAATCTCAAGACAGCCGAATTCTTAGACCAGTTGAAAGAATTAGGTTTCAAATATGCAACTCAAGGTGGTTTGTCTGTCAGTGTTGGAGACGTTATCATTCCTAAAGAAAAAGAAGAAATAATTACTAAAGCTCAAAAGGATGTGGATAACGTTCAAAATCAATACTACAAAGGTTTTATCACTACTGGTGAACGCTACAATAAAGTAATTGATATTTGGTCTCGTGCAACAACAAAGGTTGCTGATAAATTATTCGATTCACTTCAGCATTCGCTCGAAGGATTTAATTCATTATATATGATGGTCGATTCGGGTGCAAGAGGGTCGAAAGAGCAAATTCGTCAATTAGCGGGTATGAGGGGGCTGATGGCGAAACCACAGAAGAGTTTATTAGGGTCAACCGGCGAACTTATTGAAAACCCGATCATAGCAAATTTCCGTGAAGGATTATCGGTGTTGGAATACTTTATCTCTACACACGGTGCGAGAAAAGGTTTGGCTGATACGGCTCTTAAGACAGCCGATGCAGGTTATTTGACGCGACGATTAGTAGACGTTGCTCAAGATGCTATTATAACTTACGTAGATTGTGGTACAATTCTGGGTGTTACGACTGGCGCTTTGAAAGAAGGTGAAGACGTGAAAGAACCTTTGTCAGAGAGAATTTTAGGTCGTGTAACTGTAAACGATGTTGTCGACCCAATAACCGGCAAACTATTAGCTCCCGCAGGCGTTGAGATTACCGAAGAGGTTGCGCAGAAAATATCTGAAACGTCCATCGAAACTGTTGACATTCGCTCGGTTTTAACTTGCGAAGCTCCCAGAGGAATTTGTGCCAAATGTTACGGCAGAAACCTGACAAGAGGTGAGTTAGTAAAAGTTGGCGAGGTTGTGGGAATTATTGGAGCTCAATCGATAGGAGAGCCGGGAACTCAGCTCACGTTACGTACATTCCACACAGGTGGTACTGCAAGCTTGATTGCTGCACAATCCCAAATCACTTCCAAATTCGACGGTATTATAAAATACGAAGGCATTAAGTCAATAAGAACGGACGACAGCGCACATAAGAGTATTGTAACCGGTAGAAGCGGTGTAGTTATGGTTTATGATAACGAAAATAGATTATTAACAAAATATGATGTTCCTTACGGAGCTCTTCTACTCGTGCAGAATGGGTCTTATATTAAAAAGGGTGAAATTATCTACGAATGGGATCCGTACAATAATGTTATTGTTTCTGAGCACGCCGGTAAGGTAGAATATTCCGGGTTGAAAGAAAACGTCACATACAGACAAGAGCCTGATGAACAAACTGGATATATCCATACAGTTGTAATCGATTCTCGTGATAAAACTTTGAGTCCTTCTGTGATCATAAAAAATGATGCAGGAGTAAGAATAGGTACTTATAATATACCGACACATTCGCATATTGTAGTAGACAACGGTGAAAAGATCACAGCCGGTACAGTTTTAGTCAAAATTCCACGTGCACAAGGTAAAACAAGAGATATTACCGGCGGTTTACCGCGTGTTACTGAACTGTTCGAAGCACGCAGTCCTGTGAGTCCAGCATTAGTTTCTGAAATTGACGGTATGGTGCACTTTGGACCTCAGAAGAGAGGTTCTCGTGAAATCATTATCAGCAGTATTGATAATAAAGATCAAAAACAATATCTCGTACCGCTGGGAAAACATATTTTGGCTCAAGAAAATGATTTTGTCCGTGCTGGTGAACGATTAACAGACGGTACTATCGATCCGCACGATATTTTACGAATCAAAGGTGTGGGTAAAGTTCAGGAATATCTTGTGAATGAAATCCAGGAAGTTTATCGCTTACAAGGTGTGAAGATCAATGATAAACATATCGAGATCATTGTTCGCCGAATGATGCAAAAAGTAAAGATTGTTGATCCCGGTGATACAAGATTCTTGGAAGGTGATATAGTAGATAAGTTGAGTTTCCTAAAAGAGAATGAAGAAATTAAGGATAAAATTTATGTCGCGAATAAAGGCGATTCCAAACTTAAGAACGGTCAACTTGTAACAAAAAAAGAAATTCGAGAGTTAAATAGTATACTAAAGAAAAAGAGCAAGAAAATTGTAGAATATAGAGAAGCTGACCCAGCTACGTCGGAACCAGTTTTACTCGGTATTACAAACGCTTCGCTTTCAACAGATAGCTTTATTTCGGCTGCTTCTTTCCAAGAAACGACCAAAGTTTTAACGGATGCGGCTATAGCAGGAAAAGTCGACCACTTGTTAGGATTAAAGGAAAATGTTATCGTCGGTCATTTGATACCTGCAGGTACTGGATTGAAAAAATTCCAAAATATTTTAGTAACCTCGAAGGAACTATTTGAAATTCCTTTAACAGATATTGAACCCAAAGTCGAAATCGTAGAAATAACCGAAAAGGTTGTAGAACCTAAAAAGGAAGTAAAGAAAAGAGTTAAAAAAAGTGAAAAAGTTAAGCGATAATTTGAAATTTTAACAAAATGCTTGACTATAATATCCATTTTCGTTATATTTGTAGTCTAAAAATTTAGTAAATTGCATTAAATTTAAAGATATTAATAATTTGGAGTAGTAAATTTGCCAACAATTAATCAATTGGTGCGAACGAGCCGAAAAAGCGTTACTTGGAAAAGTAAAGCGCCGGCTCTTCAGGAATGTCCTCAGAGAAGAGGCGTATGTACAAGGGTTTATACAACTACGCCCAAAAAGCCAAACTCTGCTCTGAGAAAGGTTGCCCGTGTCAGGTTAACAAATGGCATAGAGGTAACTGCATATATACCGGGTGAAGGCCATAACCTTCAAGAGCACTCTATCGTTATGATTCGCGGTGGAAGAGTCAAAGATTTACCAGGTGTAAGGTATCACATCATCCGCGGCACATTAGATACTGCAGGGGTAGCCGACCGGAAGCAAGGACGCTCAAAATATGGTTCAAAAAAACCTAAGGCATAAAATTATAAGGTAATCGGATGAGAAAAAAACAAGCTGAAAAAAGAATTGTAACACTGGATCCGAAATATAACGATATTTTAGTATCTCGTTTCATAAATTGTATTTTAAAAGAAGGTAAGAAACATCTTGCTAGACGCATAGTCTACAATGCGATTGAATCAATCGAAAAAAAATATAAATCAACCGGCTTAGATGTATTTCGCAAAGCCTTGAACAATGTAAAACCCCTTTTAGAAATACGAGCACGGCGTGTCGGTGGTGCTACTTATCAAGTGCCGACTGAAGTTCGCGAGGATAGAAGTATTGCCCTAGCTATCCGTTGGTTAATAAGATATGCTTCAGAGAGAAAAGATAAATCGATGTCAGAAAAATTGGCCTCCGAATTATTCGCTGCTTCGAATAACGAAGGCAGTTCGATTAAGAAAAAAGAAGATACACACAAAATGGCAGAAGCTAATAAAGCTTTTGCTCACTTTAAATGGTAAATAGGATCGAATGCCCAGACAATATCCATTAGAAAAAATAAGAAATATCGGTATTATGGCGCACATCGATGCCGGTAAAACAACGACGACCGAACGGATTCTGTTTTATACAGGTAAGCTACACCGTGTCGGTGAAGTCCACGACGGTGCCGCTGCTATGGATTGGATGGAGCAAGAAAAAGAACGTGGTATTACAATTACTAGCGCCGCAACAACTTGTTTTTGGAATAATAATAGAATTAATATTATCGATACTCCAGGACACGTTGACTTTACTGTAGAAGTTGAGCGTTCACTTAGAGTTCTCGATGGTGCTGTTGCACTATTCTGTGCGGTCGGTGGTGTTGAACCTCAATCAGAAACCGTTTGGCGGCAAGCCGATAAATATGGTGTTCCCCGAATTGCTTTTGTAAATAAGATGGATCGTGTAGGTGCGGATTTCTTAAATGTTATCAGTATGATGAAATGCCGTCTCGGCGCTCATGCTGTTCCGCTCCAAATACCTGTAGGTGAAGGTGATATGTTTACCGGTGTTATCGACCTCATTACGATGAAAGCAAGGATATTTAATGATACAACTATGGGAACTACTTGGGATGATATCGAAATTCCCCAAGATTTAAAGAAGAAAGCCCAACTGTATCGAACAAAGATGCTCGAAGCTGTTTCTGATGAAGACGACACACTACTCGGAAAATATTTGGATGGTAAAGAAATATCACCCGACGAAATTAAGTCTGTTTTACGTCGTGCATGTATAAAAGTCAGTATTATTCCCGTATTGTGCGGTTCTTCGTTCAAGAATAAGGGTGTTCAAAATTTATTAGATGCTGTTATAGATTTCCTCCCTTCACCACTCGATGTTGGTGAAGTTAGTGGACACCATCCGAACAAAAATGATAAGATTGTACGGAAAGTTTCTGATAACGAAAAAACCACTGCTATTGCATTTAAAATTATGTCCGACCCGTATGTGGGTAAATTAACATTCTTACGTGTTTATTCCGGAACAATTAAAGCTGGCTCATATGTGTATAATTCAGCAAGTGAACGCAAAGAACGTATCGGTCGCATATTAAGAATGCACGCGAATCATCGCGAAGATATTGATGAGGCATTTACGGGCGATATTGCTGCCGCGGTCGGATTGAAATTTACAAGAACCGGTGACACATTGGCAGACGAGAGCGACCCGATAATTTTAGAAAAGATGGAATTTCCTGAACCGGTAATATCGATAGCTATCGAGCCAAAGACAAAAGCCGATCAAGAACGAATGGGCGAGTCGCTAAATAAATTAGCTGATGAAGACCCCACATTCAAAATTTTTAATAATGAAGAAACAGGTCAAACAATAATCAGCGGCATGGGCGAGTTGCACCTTGAAATTATAGTCGATCGCATGAAGCGCGAATTTAGAGTCGATGCTAATATCGGCAAACCGCAAGTTGCTTATAAAGAAACTATCACTAAAAAAATTCAACAAGTTTATAAGCACGTTAAACAGTCGGGTGGACGCGGACAGTATGCACACGTAGAAATAGAAATCGAACCAAACGAAAAAGGAAAAGGGTTCGAATTCACGGATGATACTAAAGGTGGTGTAATACCTCGAGAATACATTCCAGCCGTTGAAAACGGAATCATCGAACAAATGAAGAATGGTGTTCTTGCCGGTTACCCTGTTGTCGATGTAAAAGTTCGGCTGTATTATGGCTCGTATCATGAAGTCGATTCCGACGAAATGTCTTTTAAAATCGCCGGGTCGATGGCTTTTCGTGAAGCGGCAAGAAAAGCAAAGCCGATGATTCTCGAACCTATGATGGCGGTAGAAGTCGTATCTCCCGAGGATTATATCGGCGATGTATTAGGCGATTTAAATTCAAGACGCGGTAAAATCGAAGGTATGAATTCGCGTAAAGATGCTCAAATTGTTAAAGCGATGGTTCCATTGTCGGAAATGTTCGGTTATGCAACTAGAATGCGATCTATGACTCAGGGTCGTGCGTTATACACAATGCAATTTTCGCATTATGATGTTGCTCCCAAGAGTGTTACCGATCAGATTATTGAAAGATTTTCAGGAAAAGAAACTTTAGTCGCATAAATAATATTCACACAATTTAAAAGGAGACATAAAAATGGCAAAAGAAAAGTTTACTAGGGATAAACCCCACGTCAACGTAGGAACAATCGGACACGTCGATCACGGAAAGACTACCTTAACTGCTGCTATCACTATGGTGTTAAGTAAGGCAGGACTTTCGGCGATCAGAACGTTCGATTCTATTGATAATGCACCTGAAGAGCGCGAACGTGGTATCACGATCGCTACCGCTCACGTCGAATACGCAACGGGGAAAAGACACTACGCTCACGTAGATTGCCCGGGTCATGCTGATTACGTGAAGAACATGATAACCGGTGCTGCTCAGATGGACGGCGCAATACTCGTAGTGGCCGCAACAGACGGACCAATGCCTCAGACCCGTGAACATATCCTACTTGCACGTCAAGTCGGTGTTCCGAAGATTGTTGTGTTCATGAACAAAGTTGATGCAGTTGACGACCCGGAATTATTAGAATTGGTCGAACTTGAGTTAAGGGATCTTCTAAAACAATATGAATTTCCCGGTGACGAAATTCCGATTATTCGCGGAAGCGCTTTAAAAGCTATGGAAGTTGCTATTAAACCGGATTCAAAAAAAGACGATCCTGCATTTGATTGTATCTATAAATTAATGGATGCAGTCGATTCATACATCCCGATTCCGCAGCGTGAAGTGGATAAACCTTTCTTAATGCCGGTTGAAGATGTATTCTCAATTACTGGTCGTGGTACCGTCGGAACAGGCCGTATCGAGCGCGGTAAGGTTCGTGTCGGTGAAGAAGTCGAAATTATCGGCTTGAACGCTCACAAGAAAGCTGTTGTTACCGGCGTAGAAATGTTCCGCAAAGAGCTTGACGAAGGAATAGCAGGCGATAACGTAGGACTGTTGTTACGCGGTGTTGAAAAAATAGAATTAGAACGCGGAATGGTTTGTGCAAAACCCGGTTCAATTACACCTCATAAAAAATTCACAGCTCAAGTTTACGTGCTGAAGAAAGAAGAAGGCGGTCGACATACACCTTTCTTTACGGGTTATCGTCCCCAATTCTATTTCAGAACGACAGACGTAACCGGTATTGCACACTTACCAGCAGGGATCGAAATGATTATGCCCGGCGATAACGTCGATGCGATGGAAATCGAATTGATCACAACTATCGCTATGGAAGAAGGTCTCCGCTTTGCTATTCGTGAAGGTGGTCATACAGTCGGCGCTGGTGTTGTAACAAAAATTATAGAATAGGAGTTTAACCTGTGTCAGGACAAAAAATACGTATAAAGTTAAAATCGTACGACCATAATTTGATAGATAAGTCTGCAGAGAAAATCATCAAAACGGTAAAAGCGACCGGAGCGATTGTGTCAGGTCCGATTCCTTTGCCTACAAGGCGTACGGTTATTACTGTGTTGCGATCCCCTCACGTCGATAAAAAATCGCGCGAGCAATTCGAAACACGTTCTCATAAACGTCTGATCGACATACTGAATTCAACACCCCGAACAATTGACTCGCTCATGAAATTAGAGCTTCCCGCCGGGGTAGATGTAGAGATAAAAGTATAATAAACGGATATTATAAGAAATTCAATGACTGGAATATTAGGAAAAAAGATAGGAATGACGAGTATTTTCGATGAACACGGCGAGGTAATACCTTGCACAATCATCGAAGCTGGACCGTGTCATGTAACGCAAATAAAGACTAAAGAAACTGATGGATACGATGCTATCCAGTTAGCTTTTGAAGTTAAAAAAGAACGCACTGTCAATAAACCATTGAAAGGGCATTTCGCTCATGCCGGTGTAACGCCGAAAAAATTATTACGTGAATTTAAAGGTTTCGATTTATCAAAATTCAAATTGGGTGATGAGATAAAAGTCGATACAATATTTTCAAAAGGTGATATTATTTCGGTAGCTGGTAAATCAAAGGGACGTGGGTTCCAAGGCGTCGTAAAGCGGCATCATTTCGGCGGCGGTCCAAAGACACACGGTCAAAGCGATCGCGTGCGTGCGCCGGGTTCTATTGGCGGAAGCTCATATCCATCACGAGTCTTTAAAGGTCAAAGAATGGGTGGCAGAATGGGCAACACACGGACAACAGTTAAAAATTTAAAAGTCGTTCAGGTAATTACCGAATCGAATTTACTTTTAATAAAAGGTGCGGTGCCTGGTCACATTAATTGCTATGTCGAAATACACAAAGGATCTAGATAAATAAAATGGAATTAGATATATATAAAAAAGATGGTACGTTGAGCGGGGAAAAAATTAATCTTTCACCGGAAATTTTTGAAATCGAACCTAACGATCATGCCATCTATCAAGCAGTGCGTGTTTATCTCGCCAATCAAAGGCAGGGAACACATAAGACAAAAACTAAAGGAGAAGTCAGTGGCAGCGGTAAACGTCCGTGGAAGCAGAAGAAAACCGGAAGAGCCCGTGTAGGTACACATCGCTCACCACTCTGGAAGGGTGGCGGATCAATTTTTGGACCTGTTCCTCGTGATTATTCGATGCGTCTTCCCGATAAGGTTAAGAAGTTAGCACGGAAATCTGCATTAAGCTATCGTGCTAAAGAAGCAGACATTAAAGTTGTTGAAGATTTTGTTTTCGATAATCCTAAAACAAAAGATATGATGACGATCTTAAAAGCTCTTAAGCTCGAAAATCGAAAAACGGTTCTGATGGTACCCGAGAAGAACGACGTAATATTAAAATCGGGCCGCAATATTCCTGGTTTACAAATTATTGAAGCATCCAGAATATCAACCTATGACATAATGAACAACCACGTCCTCTTACTTCAAAAGAGTGCTGTGCAATCTCTTGAAAATACTTTTTAAGATTGGATTAAGAAAATGACTGGAATATTATTAAGACCCATCGTTACAGAAAAGATGACACAATTAGAATCGAAGCATCAGTATGCTTTCGAAGTTGAAAAGAATGCAAACAAAATTGAAATTCAAAAAGCAATAGAAAAACAATATAACGTTACAGTATTAAATTTAAGGACAGTAAATTATAAAGGTAAGCGAAAATCGCAGTTGACCCGCCGTGGCAGATTTACAGGAAAAACATCGAGTTGGAAGAAAGCTGTCGTAACCATTAAAGAAGGTGAAAAGATAGAATTCTTCGAAAACATCTAACCTAAATAGCGGGTCAGGAAAAGGGTACCCAAAATACTCATATTAGCTGACCAAGGATATAATAATTATGGCAATAAGAAAATTGAAACCCGTTACTCCGGGTACGCGCTGGATGTCTGTTGCGACATTCGACGAAATCACAAAAGTGGAACCCGAAAAATCGTTAGTCGAACCGCTTAAAAAATCGGGCGGCAGGAATAATAACGGACACATTACATCGCGTCATCGTGGGGGCAGACATAAACGCAACTACCGGATTATTGATTTTAAAAGAAAGAAATTCGGTATCAACGCTACAGTCTCAGCTATCGAATACGACCCAAACCGCTCAGCCAGAATCGCACTGTTAAATTATGTTGACGGCGAAAAAAGTTATATAATCGCACCCGACGGTTTGAAAGTAGGAGAAACATTATCATCCGGGCCGACAGCAGAATTTAAAATCGGAAATGCACTACCTTTGGCTAATATACCAGTAGGAACTTTCGTGCATAACCTGGAATTAAAACCCGGAAAAGGCGCTCAACTTGCTCGCAGTGCCGGTGTATCTGTTCAACTTATGGCAAAAGAAGCCGGTTATGTTCAAGTGAAATTACCTTCGGGTGAAATCCGGAAAATTCTTGCAACTTGTTCTGCCACGATAGGTACTGTAAGTAACCTCACGCACGAGAATATCATTTATGGGAAAGCAGGACGTTCGCGCTGGCTCGGTATCAGACCCCAATCGCGTGGTGTCGTTATGAATCCTTGCGACCATCCGCACGGCGGTGGCGAAGGTAAATCGCCACAAGGAAACCCGCATCCTGTATCACCTTGGGGTTGGCATACAAAGGGTAAGAAAACCCGGAACGTCCGAAAATCGTCAAGTAAATATATAGTTAAACGTAAAAAATAAAATAAAAAAAAGTGAGATATGAGTCGTTCAATCAAAAAAGGTCCATTCGTCGATCCTAAACTTTTACAAAAAGTTAAGGAGATGCAAAAATCAGGTCAGAAGAAAGTGATAAAAAGTTACAGACGTTCTTCGACAATAACACCGGAATTCGTCGGCTTAACATTCACAGTTCATAACGGAAATAAATTCATCCCGATTTACGTACACGAGGGGATGGTAGGTCACAAATTAGGCGAATTTGCACCTACCAGAATTTTCCGCGGGCATCCGGGTTTGAAGAGTGAAGCATCAACAGGATAAGAACGAAATTAAAAATCTGAGAAAATTATGGAAGCAAAAGCACTTAATAGGTATATTACAACTTCTCCACGCAAAATGCGGTTAGTGGTAGATTTAATCCGCGGTAAAAATGTTGATGAAGCGATTTCGATACTTCATTTTTCACCGAAGCACGCATCGAGAGTAGTAGAAAAAACTTTACGTTCGGCGGTATCAAATCTTCAAAACAAGTCCGAGGGTTCGCGTCTTGATAACGATAATATATTCGTGAAAGAAGCATACGTAAATGTAGGACCTTCGATGAAGCGCATATCGCCTGCGCCGATGGGTAGAGCTTATCGAATTATAAAAAGGTCGAACCATCTAACATTGATAGTTGCCGAAAAAAAAGAAGTAAAAAAGCAAGCTCCAAAAACTAAACAAATGAAAAAATCAAGCAAAAAGACCGAAAAAGAGAGTTAGGAGGTAAATTGGGACAAAAAGCAAATCCGATAGGACTGCGTTTAGGAATAAATCGTAATTGGGATTCTAACTGGTACGAGAAGAAAGATAACGGTTCAAAACTTCTCGAGGATATGACTATTAGAAACTATATCCATAACCGTTTAAAAAAGGCGGGTATCTCGAAAATAATGATAGAGCGAACGCTAAAACATGCACGGATTACGATTCACACCTCACGTCCCGGTATAGTCATCGGTCGTAGTGGTAAAGAGATATCTCAACTTGAAGTAGAATTGAAAAAAATAACAAATAAAGATGTAAAACTTTTAATTAGCGAAGTCAAAAGACCCGAACTTGATGCCTATTTAATCGGCGAAACGATTGCCAGTCAAATCGAAGGAAGAATATCCTTCCGTCGTGCGATGAAGAGTGCTATTACATCGGCAATGCGTATGGGCGCCGAAGGCGTTCGTGTTATGTGCGCCGGTCGCTTGGGCGGCGCTGAAATCGCTCGTACAGAACAATATAAAGAAGGCAGAATTCCACTCCATACACTCCGCGCAGATATAGACTACGCAACCGTTACAGCCCGAACGATTTACGGAGCAATCGGAATAAAAGTATGGGTATGTAAAGGTGAAATTCTCGGAAACTTACTTCAATATTAAGACAAATGGTGAAGAAATATGTTATTACCTAAACGTGTAAAATATAGAAAATTGCAACGCGGAAGAATGAAAGGGAAAGCTACTCGCGGCGCCACAGTCGCTTTCGGTGATTTTGGATTAAAAGCTCTGCAGCCCGGTTGGATTACTCAACGTCAGATTGAAGCCGCTCGTGTCGCTTTAACCCGCTTGATGAAGCGCGAAGGAAAAGTTTGGATTAGAATATTTCCGGACAAATCAGTAACTAAAAAACCGGCAGAAACCCGTATGGGTAGCGGTAAAGGACCACCGGAATTCTGGGTTGCGGTAGTTAAGCCGGGTACAATTCTTTTTGAACTTGGCGGAGTTAAAAAAGATCTCGCTGAAGAAGCGATGGATATTGCTCGTCGCAAGCTGCCGGTCAAGGCAAAAATGGTAACACGAATTGGTTACGACGGCGGTTGATAATAGAGAAGAACGGAAGATAAAAATGAAAGCACACGAAATAAGACAATTAACGGTCGAAGAAATTAAAAAGCGTATTCAAGACGAAGAAGTAAACAGAGGGCATTTAAAATTTCAGTTGGCTACAAGGCAATTAGCAAGTCCAATATTAGTCAGGGCTTCACGACGTAATATCGCCCGTCTGAAAACTATTTTGAACGAAAAGTTAAGTCAAGAAAATTTGAAAATTGAAAATAAAGGTATATAGAGATGACTCAGCGGACCACAAGTCGAAAAATCAAGATAGGTAAGGTAGTGAGCGATAAAATGCAAAAAAGCATCGTCGTTGCTGTAGAACGTAAAGTACCACATACGCTTTATAAAAAGTATTTTACGCGGACAACCAATTTGATGGCACACGACGAAAAAGAAGAGGCAAATATAGGCGATACAGTCAAGGTTATGGAAACCCGTCCATTAAGCAAACGCAAACGCTGGTGTTTAGTTGAAATCGTAGAAAAAGCAATGTAATTAGAGAAGGAATTTAGAAAATGATACAGGAAGAAACCAACTTAGTAGTTGCTGACAATTCCGGCGCTAAAAAGGTACGTTGTATACGGGTTCTCGGCGGGCACGATAGACGTTATGCCGGTATTGGCGATATAATAGTCGTCTCAGTAAAAAGTGCAATTCCGGGTGCTGGTGTTAAGAAAGGCGAAGTATCAAGGGCTGTAGTCGTTCGCGTAAAAAAAGAAACACGCCGTAAGGACGGATCCTTTATCAGATTCGATGAAAATGCCGCTGTGTTATTGAACGCGCAAGGCGAACCTCGTGGTACTAGAATTTTCGGACCGGTGGCTCGTGAGTTGCGCGATAAAAATTTTATGAAAATTATCTCATTAGCTCCAGAAGTGTTGTAGAGGAATAGAAAATGAAAATCCATAAAAATGACAATGTAATAGTAATCTCTGGAAATGCAGACGGTAAAACCGGTAAAATATTAAAAGTATTTCGTGACAACCTCCGCGTTATCGTCGAAGGTGTAAACATCACAAAACGTCATTCACGTCCGAATCAAAAAAATCCCAAAGGTGGTATTGTCCAGAAAGAAGCTCCTATTCATGTTTCCAACGTGATGGTTATCTGCCCGAAGTGTAGCGAACCGTCGCGTGTAGGCCGTAAAAAAGTAACCGATGCAGCTACTGGCAGAAAGCACGTTATGCGTATTTGCAGAAATTGTGAAGAAATGTTTTAACAGACATAGAAAAAAATATGGCAAAAGAAAAAACAACAAAAAGCGTCGAAGAAAAAGGCATCCCTCCGCGTTTATACGAAAGATATAAAAAAGAAATTGTTCCCGCTTTAAAAGAAAAGTTTAATTATAAAAGTGTGGCACAAGTTCCAAAAATTGAAAAAATTTCTATAAACGTCGGTGTCGGACAAGCATCGCAAGACCCGAAAATTATAGAAGTCGTAACCAAAGAATTGGAATTGATAGCAGGTCAGAAACCTGTTGTAACAAAAGCTAAAAAAGCCATCTCGAATTTCAAACTCCGTGAAGGTATGCCTGTAGGCATAAGAGTTACATTAAGGCGCCAACGTATGTTCGAATTCTTCGACCGCCTGATAAGTATTGCGATGCCAAGAATTCGCGACTTCAAAGGTTTATCCGATAAATCTTTCGACGGCAGAGGCAATTATACTTTGGGTGTCAAAGAACAGATTATTTTCCCGGAGATCGACGTCGATAAGATAACAAAGATTTTCGGAATGGATATCACGTTTGTAACTACGGCAGAAACTGACAAGGAAGCCTACGAACTGCTGAAAGCATTCGGCGTTCCTTTTGTAAAGCCATAAATAAAATAACAGTAATTATAAAAATAAATCAGGAGTATACTTGGCACGTTTAGCAATGAGAGTTAAAGCAAAGAAGACCCCGAGATTCGAGGTACGTAAACATAATCGCTGCAATATTTGCGGCCGACCCAGAGCGTATATCAGAAAATACGGGATCTGTCGTCTTTGTTTTCGTCAACTTGCTTTAGATGGAAAAATTCCTGGTATTCGTAAAGCAAGTTGGTAAAATAAAAATTTAAGGATAATAAATATAACATGAACGTTACCGATCCAATAGCCGATTATTTAACGCGATTAAGAAACGCTATCAGCGCACATCGAAAGAGAGTCGATATACCAAGCTCTTCTCTTAAAAGAGAAATAACAAAAATTTTAAAAGAGAAGAAGTATATAAACGACTATTCGGAAATATCTGATAACAAACAAGGTATTATTAGAATACAACTTAAATATACCGGCGGTGTTAATGTAATTCACGGTTTGAAACGTATCAGCAAACCCGGTTTAAGAGTCTATACAGATGCCGAAAATATACCGAGAGTATTAGGCGGACTCGGAATTGCAATAATATCGACATCGAGCGGATTGAAAACCGACAAAGAAGCAAAGCAACAGCATCTCGGCGGCGAAATTTTATGTCATTTATGGTAATTTATTTGAGCTAAAGGAGAATTAAAGTGTCAAGAATAGGACGAAAACCAATCCCGATTCCTAAAGGGGTTAAAGTAGAAATAGACAACAACCTCATCAAGGTTCGCGGATCTAAAGGTGAGTTACACACAAAATTACACGAAGCGATTTCTGTGAGTGTCGAACAGAATGAAGTCGTTCTTAAAAGAATGAACGACGAGAAAATTAATAAATCGCTCCACGGTTTGTGGCGCGCCTTGCTAGCGAACATGATTAAAGGTGTTTCAGAAGGTTACCAAAGAAAATTAGAAATAGTAGGTGTGGGTTACAAAGCTGAGTTAAAGGGTAGAGGTGTTCAATTGGCTTTGGGTTATTCTCATCCGATATTATTCTTGCCTCCAGCAGGA
>JAHJRJ010000092.1 GCA_018830765.1 Bacteroidota bacterium
ATCAAAGACGGAAGAGATATTGCATTAATTTCTGCGGAAGGTGGCGATGTTCGATTCATCATTAACGGACAGGAAGATTCTCGCAATGCAGTATTTTCAACCGATGGTCAGAAATTGATTTATGCTTCAGATATAACCGGCATCTTCAATATTTATCAGTATGATATTAAAACAGGCAAGTCAGAACAGATAACAAACGTCCTCGGCGGCGCATTTATGCCCACTGTTAACGGAGATAATGAGCTGGCATTTGCTTCATACGCATCATCCGGTTATAAAGTAGCTTTGCTCGACAATGCCCAACCACTTTCCGACTCGAAAAATTATTACGTAAAGGATTCCGTAATATTTGGCACCCATCTAAAATTAGCTTCGACCTCGAATGATATTAATCAACAATTCGACTGGAATAAGCTGCACTATTACGATGATAAAATTTACGTGCAAGACACTTCCCGCAAGTATAAAAACATTTTTACGAGCTTAACAATTGTACCTTTTTTACGAGTAGATAATTACAACCCGAAGAATAAAGGTATTGATATAATTAAACCCGGATTGTATGTTTTTTCGAGCGACGTGTTGGAGAAGATCGGAATGTTTGCTGGCGCTGCGATCAACAAAAAATTTGAGCGCGACTTATTTTTGATTTTCAATTACAGGGATAAAATTCCGGGATTTTATCAACTCGGTCTCGAGCCGGCGCTCTCATTTGAGGCATACAACATAACAAGAAAAGCAGAAACCAAATTAACGCTTCCACTCGACTCTATAGATGTTGGAGTTAACTATAACCTTGTCCAATTTGAGCTTTCTTTGAACCAAAAGCTGTTCGTCGAACACCTCAACTGGGAGATTCGTTATTCACACAGCCGCTACAGCGCCGGTATTGATAATTTTATATTACCGACTACAACGCCACCGATGCTAATTTCGGGAACGAATGAGCTGTACTTTGCCGGAAACAATTTGAACACTACTTTTACATTTTACGGCATCACACCTTCGCGGACGAGCGAAATAAACCCCGTGGGCAGAAAAATCCGCTTCCACTACGAGTACGAATTTAGCAAATTTAATTCGACTGGAAGCTATGAAGTCAAAGATGGAATGCTTCTCCCTCAATACAATTGGTTCAGATTTCACCGGATGGAATTGAACTGGAAAGAACACTTTAAACTTCCATATTGGTCACATACTTTATCCGCACAACTACGAGGCGGTTCAATTTTAGGACCTCCAGTGGATAACTTTTTCGATTTTTATATCGGCGGGCTTGCCGGTATGAAGGGCTATCCTTTCTACTCGTTAGGCGGTAACGAATATGCATCTATCAATCTAACTTACCGCTTCCCGATATTGAACAAAATCGATATCCGGTTGTTACATCTGTATTTCGATAAACTTTACGGTTCGGTTTACGGAGATGTCGGTAACGCGTGGACGGGCGGTCAGTTAAAAGACGTTAAATTCAAACGCGATGTCGGAGCTGAGCTTCGTCTCGAGTCGTTCTCGTGGTATGCTTTTCCGACAAGAATATTCTTCAATGCTTCATACGGGCTTGATAAATTCGATAAGCTCATACGCGACGGCAGAGAAAGCGTAACCTACGGAAAGGAATGGCGGTTTTATTTCGGCATTCTCTTCGGCTTCGATTTAGATTTTTAATCTTTAAGGAATTTTTTATGAACAGTCATCTTTATAAATATCTTGTAATAATTCTTATGATCGCTTTCGGAGTAGCAACATCAAAAGCCGGCGACGAGACGCAGTATCTTACAGGCAATCCGAAAATCGATTTTGCCGACAGGTCAATATATCTTAACAACCAAAATTTCAGTCAACAGATAGATGAAGCTAACAAAACCGGAAGAGAAAAATCGCCGCTGTTGGCGGGGGGATTATCTTTGCTGATTCCGGGGGCCGGCCAGATTTACACAGGAAATTACGTTAAGGGCGGAATGTTCCTTGCCACTGAAGCTGCACTGTGGATATTTTCATCTCATTTCGAAAAAAAAGGTGACGATATCACGACGGCTTTTGAAAATTACGCAGACGCCCGTGTATATTCAAAGCCTGATTGGGACATTACCGAACCGGATAGATACAGAACAAAATGGGACGTGATTCGTTATTATGAATGGTCGAATCAAAATAAATCAATTATTAATCCGAACGGTGATTTTTCGGGATTACAAAGCGCGATTATAAGCGACGATAAAACACTACCGCCATGGGCAAGAGTCAGTTGGGACGAATTAAACAAGCTCGAACGCACAATCGGTAAGTGGTATTCGCACACGCTGCCGCGTCACGGTGAGCAGCAATACTATGAGCTAATTGGGAAGTATCCGCAATTCAATCAAGGATGGGACGATGCGACCAATGCTAACTTCACATACGGAGATCCGATTACCGAAAATTACAAATTCTACTCCCAAATGCGCGGTACTGCAAACGATTATTACTACAAAGCCAAAGCAGCTATGAGCGTTGTGGTTGTGAATCACATACTGAGCGCGGTAGATGCGTACTTCAGTGCGCGCAGCTTTAACTCGAACTTAAAAGCAGAAATGAGCTTAGGGAATCAACAAACTCCATTCGGGGAAATTCCGGTTGTCTATGCGACTATCAAGCTAAAGTTTTAAACTAATTTGGGTTCACGCCCATCTTTAGACGAGGTCTCGGGGCTGACCCAGAAGTGGAAGATTCCTTGTAGTGCGAACTTTAGTTCGCTTAAATTTCATCAAAAAGCGAAATGGCAACGACTCTAACGACCTATTTACTGATTCTTCGATCTACGCACTCGTAGGTTAGAGATACCGTAGGTAGGTCGAACTTCTCCACGAGTCGAACGACTCGTTGAGTCGTTGACAGTTCGATCAATTTTTTAGACGAAATAAATTTCGCCCTACATCCTTCTCAAAGAACTTTTTAGTCAGCCTCGGACAAAGTTCGCGAAGGTCGCAAAGGTTTTACTCATCTATGGACATTAAGTGCTTTGTGTGAAAAATTTTAACCACAGCTTTAAACGGATTGATCCATAAAATCTCAACTACTTCATACCAAATTAGTTAAATACTTAATTAATGTCTCTCATCCGGTCATACATAAAACTTACGCGGAAGGTCAGTTGGGCTGACATTTTAATACTTATTTCGATATCGGCAGTTTTATACGGAGTCATTCATTTCGGTGAAAACTTCAAAGCGGAATTTAAACCGCTTACCGAGATCGACTTATCGCCCTTAGCCCTGCCTGAATACAGTTTTTTCTCGCTCGTACGCGGTTTTGCTGCGTATGCAATTTCGTTATTGTTTACTCTTGTTTACGGATACATCGCCGCTTATAACCGCCGTGCAGAAAAAATAATGGTGCCGTTTCTAGACATTCTCCAAAGCATTCCGGTGCTGGGGTTTTTACCCGGTCTCGTTATCGCTCTCATTGCCGTATTCCCTCACTCGAACATCGGCCTCGAACTGGCCGCCATTCTTATGATATTCACAGGACAAGTTTGGAATATGACTTTCAGCTTCTACCGTTCGCTCCAATCAATCCCGAATGAACTCCGCGAAGCTGCAAAAGTTTACCGGCTCAACTGGTGGCGGCGGTTTACAAAACTTGAACTCCCTTATTCGACGATGGGATTGGTCTGGAACAGTATGATGTCTATGGCTGGCGGCTGGTTCTTCTTAACGATCAGCGAAGCGTTCATAATCGGCGATAAAGATTTCCGGCTGCCGGGAATCGGGTCTTATATGAGCGCTGCCATACACGACGGAAATGTGCCGGCAATGATCTACGCTGTAATTGCAATGAGCTTAATGATCATAACCGTCGATCAACTTCTTTGGAAGCCGTTAGTAATGTGGGCGCAGAAATTCAAATTCGAAGAAACCGAAGCTGCTATCGTCCCCAAATCAAAAGTCCTCGATATATTAAGAAGCTCGCACATCATATTATTTGTTAGAGAAAAGATTATCATTCCTGTAATTAATTTTTTAAAACCGTTAGCAACCTACACAAAAAATAAAATCGACAATTCAGAAAAACGTGTTGCCGTCTTTCAAAAAATATTTAAATCTGTTGTTGGTTGGATGTTCAAATTAATCTTTCTATCCGCGGCATTATACGGCAGTTACAAACTTTTAGGATTGCTCATATCCGTTAACATCGACGAATGGAAGACGATAGGTGTAGATTTATTTTTAACATTTCTCAGAGTTTGTGCTGCTGTGGTCATCGGTTCGTTGTGGACTATTCCTGCCGGCGTTGCAATCGGGATGAATCCGCGATTGTCAAAAATATTTCAGCCGGTTATTCAGGTGGTTGCATCATTTCCTGCGCCGATGTTATTTCCGATTGTATTATTAATATTGATGAAATTGGGGGGAAGTATAGAATACGGTTCGATTCTATTAATGATGTTAGGCACACAGTGGTATATATTGTTCAATGTAATTGCCGGGGCTATGGCTATACCGAGCGACTTGCGCGAAGCCGCGTCGATTAATCGTCTTTCAAAATTTATGAAATGGAAGCGATTGATTCTACCCGGCATTTTCCCGTCGCTGGTTACAGGATGGGTTACTGCAACGGGCGGAGCTTGGAATGCGAGTATTGTTGCCGAGTATGTTCACTTTGGCAACGACGTTCTTGCGGCAACCGGATTGGGTGCAAAAATAACTCTTGCCACCGACGTGGCAAACTTCGGCGTGCTTGCTGCCAGCGTTATCGCAATGTCAACAACCGTAGTTCTGATAAACAGATTCTTCTGGAAAAAACTGTATGTTTTGGCTGAAGAAAAATATAGCTTAACAAAGTGAATGTAAAATGGCGAACAATCAAATCAACACAAATATTCCGATCTCTGAATTAAGAAATATCTTAATGCACTTCGATTTACCTTCGGGAGTCGGGCTTACTGTTCTCGAGGATATTTCGATGAGTGTGAACAGCGGCGAGATTCTTGCAGTGCTCGGTCCTTCCGGCTGTGGTAAATCAACCTTGATGCGTGTGTTAACCGGATTAATAAAACCGACACACGGCGAAGTTTTTGTCCACGGCGAGGCTCTCAAAGGAATTCATCCGAGCGCGGCGATTGTTTTTCAAAACTTTGCTCTTTATCCGTGGCTCACAGTTTCTGAAAATATTGCGATGGGATTGGAATCGGCAAAAGTCGAACCGGATTTGATAAAAGAAAAAGTCGGCAAAGTAATCGACATTGTCGGTTTAGAAGGTTTTGAAGATGTATATCCGAAAGAATTATCCGGCGGTATGAAACAGCGCGTCGGAATTGCCCGCGCCCTTGCAGTCCAACCCGAATTGCTCTGTATGGACGAACCGTTCAGCGGTCTCGACGTTCTGACGGCAGAAAACCTCAGGTCGGAAGTTCTTAATCTTTGGCTCGACCACAAGGTGGATATTAAAACTATATTTTTCGTTACACACAATATAAGTGAGGCGGTTTTTCTCGCCAACAGGATTGTAGTCTTGAGCGCAAACCCGGGTAAATTACGTGTCGTTATAAATAACGACATCCCTTTTCCGCGCGACTACCGTTCGTCGGAATTTTTATCTATGGTGGACCGGATACACGAGATAATCACAAGTGCGATTCTCCCCGATGAAGTAATTACACCCGAAATGGAAAAGATGACTCAGCGTGTCGAAGCTTTGCCCAATGCTACCGTCGGCGAAATCGTGGGTCTGCTCGAAATCTTGGACGACCACAAAGGACAGATAGATATATTCTAGCTTTCTATGATCGTCGGCAAAGATTTCGGCAGCGTGATGAACGTCGTTAAAGCCGCGGAGATGCTCGATTTTGTGGATACCCCGCGTCGGAATGTGATCTTTACCGTCATCGGAAAAACTTTTCTTAAAGCCGATGTCAATCAACGGAAGATTATTTTTAAAGAACAAATTTTGAAGCTGCGCATTTTTCAGTTGATTACCGATATGCTGAAACGCGGCGAGAAAGAAGGGTTGGACGAAGACATCGTGCTTGAAACTTTTGCGATGCTGCTGCCCAATGAAGATACCGAAAAACAATTCGACACACTTGTTGATTGGGGAAGATATGGTGAGTTAATCGGACACAATGCCGAAGAAAAGAAAATATATTTGGAGTAATTAATGATAACCTTTAATGATGTTGCAAACGCTTACTCGATTTTAAAAAATGTAGTTCACAGAACGCCGCTTCTTAAATCGAGCACATTCGACAAGTTTGTTGGCGTTGATGCGTTTTTCAAAGCAGAGAATTTTCAGAGAATCGGCGCTTTTAAAATTAGAGGCGCTTATAATAAAATTTTTTCGTTAACTCAAACAGAAAAAAATGCGGGCGTTATCGCTCATTCGTCGGGCAATCACGCCCAGGGTGTTGCTCTGGCGTGTAAGTTATTGGGCATTAAGGCGGTTGTGGTTATGCCTTCCGACTCGGTAAAAAATAAAGTCGAAGCGACCAAAGCTTACGGCGCCGAAGTTGTCTTCACGGGAGCTACGACTGACGACCGCGAAAGAACAACCGATGAATTGATAGAAAAACACGGCTATACACCCGTCCCGCCTTACGATGACGATAAAATAATTGCAGGACAAGGAACGGTTGGATTGGAGATATTTCAGGATTTGAAAGATTTAGATTATTTATTCGTTCCTGTCGGTGGCGGGGGACTTATTTCAGGTTGTGCTATTGCGGCGAAACATCTTTCCCATAAGACAAAAATCATAGGAGTTGAAACAACCGGCGCAAACGATTGCTACCAATCCTTCAGAGAGAAAAGAATAGTAAAAATTGCATCAACAAACACAATCGCAGACGGAATGAGAACGCTGAGCGTTGGTAAACGCAATTTTGAAATTATAATGAAGTATGTTGACGATGTAATAACAGTTTCCGATGAAGATGTCATAAAGATGATGAAATTCTTTTTTGAAAGGATGAAAATAGTGGTAGAACCCACAGGCGCAGTCGCTCCGGCAGCGATTCTGAAAAATATTTTAGGGTTGAAGGAAAAGAGAGTTTGTGCTGTAATAAGCGGAGGGAATGTTGACATGGCAGTTATGCGTAAAGTGCTTGAAATTTGAAACAAACAAGAATTGTAGCACGAGATTCATCTCGTAACTCTGTTTTAGTGAAATAATTTAACCCAGAAAATTCATTAGGAGCGATTAGTTTCTATTAAACCCGCCATCGGCGGGTTATAAGTTTTTGATAGAGTAAGATTTTCTTACTTAAGATGAACCCCGTTCTACGGGGTGAACCAGTTAAAATCGCTTGATAGAACATTCTATAAAGGTTATACAATTTCCTAATGAATTTTTAGCTGTTTAAGATAACTCGGTTGATGTATACTGTTTCCTTATAATAAAATTGACAAATAAAAAACGATATTGTATATTGAAAACAAGTAAACCCCGATAAAATCGGGGTAAACGTAGTTCATTAATTTACTAATTGGCAGTAATGCTAAAAAACGACTATAACTGTTGTACACTTTACTACTAAATGACAGGAGAATCACTAAACATAGTTCAAGACCAGTTGGAAAAACTGAAACAACTTTTTCCTGAAGCCATTACAGAAGGAAAAATTGACTGGGAAAAACTTCAGGCAACACTTGGAAAGGAAAACATTGAATTCCGCAATGAACGCTATGTGCTGAACTGGGCAGGCAAGGCAGACGCTTTTAAAGTGTTGCAGCAATCCACCACCGCAACGCTGAAACCTCGTCCCGGTGAAGGAATCAACGATGGCTTTGACTCCCTCTCCTTTGGAGAGGGTCGGGGTGAGGTCTCCGAAAATGTTTTTATTGAAGGCGAAAATCTTGAAGCGTTAAAAGTGTTGCAGAAGGCATACTACGGAAAAATAAAGTGCATCATCATCGACCCGCCTTACAATACAGGCAGCGACAGTTTTATTTACCCCGACAGTTTTAAGGAAAGCAAAGAAGGCTATCAAAAGAGAATTGGCGACATAGACGAAGAAGGATATTTGTTGAAAGAAGGAATGTTTCGCAAGAACAGCAAGGACAGCGGACACTACCACAGCAACTGGTTAAGTATGATGTATCCCCGTTTGTTTCTTGCAAAAAATTTATTACGTGATGATGGAGTTATTTTCGTTCACATTGACGACAATGAAGTTCATAACCTTCGCTTGATAATGAATGAAATTTTTGGTGAGGAAAATACAACTGATAGAGGTGCAATGGTTTGGCTAAATAAGGGAAGTACTAAAGGATTCACAAAGATAGTTAAAAATCACGAATATATCCTATCTTATTCTAAAAACGTCGAACTTGTAAAATCTTTGTTTGGTGAAAATTTTTCGGATTCATTAGATATTATTGACGAAAGATTACAAATTAAAAGAAGCCCAAGAAATCCTTTAGCACGAGTTAAATTTCCAAAAGGATTAAGAATGGAAGGTATTAATAATATTATATTTGATAAAAGTGTTGGTAATGGATCAAATTTAATTGACATTATTGAAGGACCATTAATTTTTGAAAATGGATTGTTAAAAGAAGACGTTGTATTAGAAGCTTCTTTCCCATATAAAAATCAAATGATAGATTTTTTTTCAAAAATAGGAACTGGCAAAGAAACATTTGATACAAAAGGACAAAAATGGATAGAAGTATATTTTCGCAAATCAGGTGTCCCTTATTTTAAAAAAACAAGAAATACTTTAGTAATAAGTTCTGTATTAGATGATGTTTCAAATAGTGGGTTTACAGATTTGAAAGATTTGGAACTGCATTCTTATTTTGACAATCCCAAACCAGTTAATTTAATAAAAAAATTACTGTCATTTTTTTCTTCAGCTGACGACATTATCCTCGATTTCTTTGCAGGTTCCGGCACAACAGCTCAAGCGGTTTTAGAACTCAACAAAGAAGATGGAGGCAACCGAAAATTTATTTTGGTGCAACTGCCCGAAAAATGCGATGAAGAAAGTGAAGCATACAAAGCGGGTTATAAAACCATTGCGGATATTTCCAAAGAACGCATCCGCAGAGTAATTAAAAACCTCACCCCATACTCCCCTCTCCAAATGGAGAGGGGACGGGGGAATAGCACGGAGAACTTATTTAAAGGTGCTAATCCTTCATTATTTGAAAAGGCTCATCAATTACGATTAGTTGACACAACAAAAGCCGAAGAAATATTGTGGGAAGTTTTGAGAAATAGAAAAGTTGAAAATTGTAAATTCAGACGGCAGCATCCCATCGGGCAATTTATTGCTGATATTTACTGCCACGAAAAAAAATTGGTAATTGAAGTGGATGGTGGTTATCATAATGAACCAGAACAAAAGGAATATGATGAAGCCAGAACACAGGTTATTAATGAATATGGTATAACAGTAATTCGTTTTACTAATGATGAGGTTTTAAATAATCTTCAATCAGTAAAAGATAAAATCACTAATGCACTCAAAACTCAGAGCGAGGGTGCTCTCCTCTCCAAATGGAGAGGGGCAGGGGGTGAGGTTGGTTTTAAAGTTTTCAAACTTTCATCTTCCAATTTCAAGATATGGAGAGGCAATGAAATCACGGAAGAAAATTTAGAAACCCAGTTAGATGCATTTACTAATCCGGTAAGAGAACGAAGCGAAAAAGAAAATATGCTTTACGAGTTAATCCTCAAAGCAGGGTATTTACTCACCGACAAAGTTTCCCCTCTTGAGAGGGGATTAAGGGGTGTGTACTCTATTGCAAACGGAGAACTTATTATTGCCTTAGAAAACCCCGATAATATCGGGGCAGGAATGAATCAAGAACTCATTAACAAAATCATCTCAGCCAAGCCGAAAAAAGTAATTACGCTTGATAAACTTTTTATAGGCAACGACCAATTGAAGACAAATACAGTGTTGCAGATGAGAGACGCGGAGATTGATTTTAAAACGATATGATTGTCTGAATCACGGATTAATTGGATTGAATGATTACACAGATTTAAAATGAAAACGGACTTAAAGTATAAGGACATAACCGAAAAGATAATCGGGGCTTCATTTGAAGTGCATAAGTTTTTGGGGAATGGTTTTCAAGAGGTAATTTATCAAAGGGCATTGGCTTACGAAATGAGTAAAGCAGGTTTGGAATTTGCAAGAGAAATTGAGCAGGATATTTTTTACAAGGATTTACAAGAACCAATTGGAACACGTAGGGCAGATTTTGTAGTAGAAGGAAAAGTGCTGGTAGAGTTAAAAGCAATCATTCAATTAGAAGATGTGCATTTGGCTCAGGCGCTAAACTATTTGAAGGCATATAAATTAGAAGTAGGCTTGTTGGTAAATTTTGGTTCAAAAAGTTTGACTTTTAAAAGGGTTGTCCTGTCCGAACAATCTGCGAAATCTTCTAATCTCCTAAATCCGTGATTCAGACAAGAATGAAACTCCACTTTGACAGCAAGCAGGAATTTCAGTTAGAGGCAATAAGTGCCATCACGGGAATATTTAAAGGGCAGCAATTAAGCAGTGGCGACTTTGAATTTTCAGTAAATGAAACAGGTGCTTTGCTTACTGAAAACGGTTTCGGAAATAAATTAACATTAACAGAAGAACAGATTTTAGAAAATGTAAAATCAATTCAGCAACGCAATGGACTTAAAGTTGATGATGGATTAAAATATATGAAGCCCGAACTCCCCTCTCCAAATGGAGAGGGGCTGGGGGTGAGGTCTTTTTCCGTTGAAATGGAAACAGGTACAGGAAAAACTTATGTCTACCTCCGAACAATTTACGAACTGAATAAACTTTACGGTTTCAAAAAATTTGTCATTGTCGTTCCTTCGGTCGCCATTCGTGAAGGCGTAATAAAAAATCTTGAAATAACTGAAGAACATTTTCAGAACCTTTACGACAAAGTTCCCGTTACTTCTGATGTTTATGATAGCAAGAAAGTTTCTAACCTGAGAGGTTTCGCATCTTCCAATACCATTCAGGTATTAGTCATCAACATTGACTCATTTGCAAAAGATGAAAACATAATAAACAAGCCCAACGACAAACTCACCGGTAAAAAACCGGTTGAGTTTATACAAAGCTGCAAGCCGATTGTTATTGTGGACGAACCTCAGAATATGGAAACGGAAATCCGTAAGCGGGCAATTGAAAATTTAAGTCCGCTTTGCACGCTTCGATATTCTGCAACGCATACGAATCTTTACAATCTGATGTATTCTCTCAATCCTGTAAAAGCGTATGATTTGGGTTTAGTGAAACAAATAGAGGTTGATTCGGTTGTGAGCGAAAATGATTTTAACAGTCCGTTCCTTCAATTGGAAAATATCACACGAACTGGAAATGCAATTAAAGCAAAAGTTAAAATTGATGTAGCCACAGAAAATGGAGTAAAAAGAAAATCGGTTACGGCAAGCGGGAAAAATCTTGATTTGTTTCTATTATCAAACAGAAATGATAAATACGATGGAATGAAAATTTATGAAAT
>JAHJRJ010000093.1 GCA_018830765.1 Bacteroidota bacterium
AAACATATCCACCGCACGAACAGACAGGGTTATAAAGCCGGGGCTTTAAAAGAAGGATTGACAACTGCCCGCGGAGAATTCGTCGCCATCTTTGATGCCGATTTTATACCGAAACCCGACTTCTTGTTAAAAACTCTTCCCTACTTTTTGAACGACAAAAAAATAGGAATGGTACAAACCCGCTGGGAACATTTGAATAGCGACTACTCCTTGTTAACGCGCATTCAAGCTATGGCGCTCGATGGTCACTTCGTGATTGAACAGAACGTCCGAAACAAAGCCGGTTTCTTCATCAACTTTAACGGCACCGGTGGTATTTGGAGGAAAGAATGTATTTTCGACGCCGGTAATTGGGAAGCAGATACACTTACCGAAGATTTGGATTTAAGTTATCGCGCACAACTAAAAGGGTGGAAATTCAAATTCTTAAATCACGTTACCTCGCCGGCGGAACTACCCTCAGAGATTAACGCTTTAAAGTCGCAACAATTTCGTTGGACTAAAGGCGCAGTCGAAACGGCACGCAAAATTCTTCCTCGCGTTTGGAAATCGAACCTCCCGGTCGGAAAGAAAATTCATTCTACCTTCCACCTGTCGAGTAACATAGTTTTCCCGTTCATCATGCTTGCGGGAATTCTGAACGTCCCACTGATTTTCATAAAACATCAAGGCGGTTACGAAAACTTTTTTACAGTCATGGCAGTATTTGTTTTTGCTTTCGTCGGATCGTTCCTGTTCTACCTCTATTCGCAGAAAGATATTTATCCCGATTGGCAGCGAAGGATATTTTTATTTCCACTTTTTATGGCGTGTAGTATGGGATTTTCTGTGAATAACACAAAAGCTGTTTTCGAAGGATTATTGAAAAAGAAATCTGAATTCGTCCGTACACCCAAATACAAAATTGTTGATAAGAGCCAATCGTGGATTGGCAAAAATTATACGCCGGTTAAAGTTTCGTTTACGGTAATCATCGAAGCTTTGTTGGCTGCTTATTGTTTCTTCGGTGTAGCAAGTTCGATTTACTTTTTAGAAATTGCCGCTGTCCCGTTTCAGCTATTGTTTTCGATGGGTTACGGACTTGTCGCATTTCTATCTTTAAAGCATGCTTGGTTAGGCAGAAAATTACAGACAGTGGTTCAGAAAAATCTTCCGATCCATTCGCATGAGAAAAAATCGATTAATGTCTAATAGATTTAATTTTATTTAATGAACATTTTTCAAATTGAAGAAAGAGTCAAAGAAAACCCGGCTTCTCCTTTATGTGTCCGACTCGCGAGTTTATACCTCGCACGCGGACGTATAGACGAGGCGATGAAGTTATGCTTCGATTCTATCGAAAGGTTTCCGAAATATGCTACAACATATATCGTGCTTGGCAGGTGTTACGCTGCAATTCAACAGTATGAACCGGCAATTATATGCGCAGAAAAATCACTCTCAATAAATCAAGATGTTCTTCTACCCCAAAAGCTATTAAGTAATTGGCGGCGATTATTATTAAATAATTCCGAGCGAAAAACTCTCGACATTTTTGAAAAACAATATATAAACGATTCCGCAAAATTTTTAATCGATTTATTCAATAAATCCGAAACTAATAGCACACCAGTTTACCCCGATAAAATCGGGGTTTACCACGAACCCACCAGTCAACAGATTGTGAGTAGTTCCTCGATAACAGAAATAAATCCGCCGATAATCATCAGCTCAACCTTGGCGGAGATATACGCCAATCAGGGCGAATACGCAGAAGCAATCAACATGTATAAAGCTTTAATGAAAATAAAACCAAATCAAAAAAGTTTGTTTGAGGAAAAGATTAAAATTTTAGAGGAAAAACTTAAACACGACGCATAACAAAAGGTCTGATATGATTACTAGTCTAAAAAAGTTAAAGAATCTTATTTGGTATATGCCCGCGGTAATAATTTTTTTCCTCGAATCTATAATCGAAGGAATCGCCGGTTTACCCCGAACATTTCGGGGTTTACCAATCGAACCTTTTGAGAGAGAACATGTAGCTGTTGGAATAGGAATCAGCTTAATCACTTTTGTATTAATCTTTCTATATCGTCGAAGTTACACATCGTTAAAAAAGAAGGAGGAAGATCTATTTGCCAGTGAATTCAGATATACGATGCTGTTCGATTATAATCCAGAACCGATATTGGTGTATGATGTAAAAACATTAAAATTTATTGAAGTAAATGAAACCGCAGTAAAGAATTACGGATTTAGTAAATCAGAATTTCTTCAAATGACATTATTAGATCTCTGTCCGCGCGAAGATAGAGAAATGTGGATGGAAGACATTCGTGAGCATCGGGACATCATCGATGAGCGAAGCAATTTCAGGCATAAGCGAAAAGACGGCTCTTACATGCCGGTTGAAGTTTCGGCATATCCAATATCTTTCAACGGTATAAAAGCAAGGATTATTATCTCGATAGATATTACAAAAAGATTAGAAGCCAAAAAAGCCATAACTGAAAATGAACTTAAGTTTCGAACACTTTTCGAGAATGCAAACGATTCAATTTTTTTAATGAGGACGGATACTTTCGTAGATTGCAATCAAAAAACACTTGAAATGTTCGGCTGCCAAAAGCACGATATCATCGGTCAACCTCCTTATAAATTCTCTCCGCTATGGCAGCCCGATGGTCGCGATTCGAAAGAAAAAGCTCTTGAAAAAATCTCGGCCGCCTTTGCAGGACAGGCACAGTTCTTCGAATGGCAGCATATTAAATTAGACGGAACACCTTTCTACGCGGAAGTGAGTTTAAACCGTATCGAAATCGGCGGTGAAATGATGCTGCAGGCAATTGTCCGCGACATTTCAGAGCGAAAAAAAGCAGAAGCCGACCTGAAAGAAAAAATTTCACACCTAACACTTATTACACAACAACTGCCGGCTATTCTATGGACTACCGATACCGATTTACGCTATACTTCAGCGATGGGTTCAGGTTTGAAAGCACTTGGAATAACCCAAGAAGATATGCTCGGTAAAACCCTCTTTGATTTTTTTCAAACCAATGACAACAAACATCAAGCAATCAAAAGTCATCTATTAGCGCTATCTGG
>JAHJRJ010000094.1 GCA_018830765.1 Bacteroidota bacterium
AGACAGCTTTTGCTATTACAAGCCAGAGACTGGTTGATAAGCGAACATCTGAGCTGAATAAAGTTCAAATAGCATTACTACGTGCAAACGAACAACTCAAAAAAGACATCGCTAAGCGTAAGCTAATGGAAGAGGCGCTACACAGTTCCGAAGAACAATACCGCACCATGATTGAATATTCCAATGACATGACCTGGACACTGGATAGAGAGGGGAATTTTAAATTCTTCAACAAGATGTCAGAAGAGATCAGTGGCTACCCACTGGAAGACTGGCTGGGTAAGAGCTTTGCACCCATGCTACTTCCAGAGGATCTGCCTAGAATCCAGAAGGTTTTTCAAGAGACAATGTCTGGTAAGTCTCAACAGTATGAGGTCAGTGTCAAAAGAAAAGATGGTTCTATTTTTCTATTATCAGTGAATACAGCTCCTATCTTTAAAAGAGGTGAGGTTATTGGGACAGTAAGCTTTGGCCGCGATATCACCGAGCACAAGCGGGCGGAGGAGGAGTTGCAAAAACGATTGAGAGAACTGGAATTATATTATAATATTACCATAGGACGAGAGAGTCGTATCATTGAGCTTAAACATCAAGTAAACGAGCTATTAGAACGGTTAGGTGAGAAAAAGAAGTATGGTTCATCGGGATAATGCGTACCTGAAAAAGTTATTAGTTTTTGGTTCTTTGTTTTGGTTCACCTCGTTAGAAATTGTCATTATTTTGAACATGATTCTTATTAGACGTATATTTCTAACGGGGTAAATCAGTTACTGGTTATAGTTTAATAGTTTATTAATAAAAGCGATGGCAACAGGATTAGAAAATTTATGGATATATAAACTTGCAGAAGACCCTGAGATAAAGGTTCATGAAGTTACAAAGTCATTCCCTAGGGATGAATTATATCGTTCCATTGATCAGCTCAGACGTTCATCTTCATCAGTATCAAACAACATAGCTGAACATTACCATAAGACAACTACAAAGGAAAAAAAAAGATTTCTAGATATCGCAAAAGGTGAAATAGAGGAAACCAGAAGAGGTGTTCTTAAATCATCACGTAAAAAATTCCTGTCGGAAACAATCGCCACCGAAATTGCCGACCAATACATTATTCTGATGAAAGGAATAACTTCTTATATCCGTTTCCTTGAACTTAACAGCATTGAAAAGTATCACAAACCATCAACTAAAAACTAAAACTATTAACTAAAAAACTTCACCCCGTTGGATAATCCCGTTAAAGAATAGTATAAACAAAAATTAAAAGCGATATCCAACGGGGTAAAACTAAAAACTAATAACCAATAACTAAATTTATGCGATTTATAAAGTGTAGACCCAGTGATAATTGATAATTTACGATTGACAATTGAAATATGGAGTGCACAACAAAACCAAAAATAGAGGATAGGATCATGTTCAAAAAAGTAAAATTTTTTAGCGGCAAGGAATTAGAAGAGTGGCAGCCATTTCTAAAGGAACTAAGTAAAGACAATGCCAAGGGTATTCTATTATTTGTTGGAGAAGAAACGCCTTTTGACTATGAAAAGATACAACCACTACTTAAAGAGATGAAAATTGAGGTTTGGGGAGGTATTTTCCCTGAAGTGATCTATAATGGCTCAGTCTATAAACAAGGGGTAGTTGGTTGTGCCTTTAAGGCTTCTGTCTCAATTCAAGCGATAAAAAATCTAGGCAAATTTAACGGCTCTTTCCCTGAAGACTTTATTTCAAAAAATACTGAGAGCCTACTAATCTTAAATGATGGCTATGCAGATAATATTCCTCTCCTAATAGAAACTTTATATGAAATAAGTTCTAAAGAAATGACTTTTATTGGTGGGGGAACAGGCAGTCTTATAAATATTAATCGACCATCTTTATTTACTCGTGATGATTTCTTTGCAGGAGGCGCTATCATCGCTGCTGTTGAGGACTACATATCTGTGGGAATAAACCACGGTTGGCAGCCCATTTTCGGCCCTGTAATTGCCACCAGTGCAGATAAACACATTTTGAAATCAATTAACTGGGAGCCGGCTTTCGAATATTATAAAAAGATTATTGAGCAAGACGCCGGTATCAAACTAACTGCGGATAATTTCCTTGATGCGGCAAAATCTTATCCTCTTGGAATTTTAAAATACGATAATGAGATCATTCTTCGTGTTCCTATCAGGGTTGATGCAAAAAACAATATTATTTTAGGCAGCGAAATGCCTGAAAATTCTATGTTGATGATTATGAAAGGGTATCCTGATAAATTATTAGCAGCTGCAGGTTCAGCAACTGAACAAGCTAAAACTGATTTTGAAAGCAAAAAGAAAACATCTCCAACTAAAGCTCTAATTATAGATTGTATCACGAGAGTTTTATTTTTAGGAAACAGATTTAAAGATGAATTGAAAATTATTGAAACCAAATCAGGAAGTGGTGTTTTTCTATTTGGATTTTTAAGTTTAGGCGAGGTTGCCTCTACTGGGGATAAATATATTGAGTGGCACAATAAAACTGTAGTTATAGGAATGGGACGATAAATCATGGAGAAGCAACAAATTTCTTTTATTCAAAACCTTATTGTTTCTTACGAATGTGCACTTGCTATTGGTAACAGTTTGAACCTTTCAGAAATGCTTCACGAGTTTATTCATACAATTGTACATAAAACAAATGCTCATCGTGGTATTATCTGGGTCAGAAATGAAGAGAATGAACCCCAACCTATAGCAAGCGCTGGAATTAGGTTAAAAGATGTGCTAGCACAAAAGGGAATCAGTCCCGACTTGTCGGGACGAAATGTTTTCCAACAAATATTGGGAAAGCAGAAATTCGTGATTAAAAACCGTGATGAAAAAGATTTTTTACAGTATTGTAGTATTATAACAGGAAAAGAAGAATCCATTTTAATTGTTTCTATAAATAATGTGGCTATACTTCATCTAATTTACGCCAGTAGGGAAATAGTGGATGAAAGTTTAGGGAACATGCTTGCTGGTCTTTCTCG
>JAHJRJ010000095.1 GCA_018830765.1 Bacteroidota bacterium
CAGCTACAATATAATAAATTTCTTGCATTTTTTACGAATTTATTCTATATTTTAAACGAATTTTTGGCGGGATAGCTCAGCCGGTTAGAGCGTCGGAATCATAATCCGTAGGTCGTGGGTTCGAATCCCTCTCCCGCTACAGACTGTAGGGAAAGTCCCGTTGACTGCACCATTGAAAATATATTTAGTTCTCATACCTTCAATAAATACTTAAACTTTTCCAACCCAGAGTACACTCTCAGTGAAAAACCTTTTTAAAAAATAATTCTTTTAGTGATAGGAAGTTACTCCTTTCGCAATGAACCTTCAACATAAATCCACGCAATGTTCTATTATTCTGTAAAATATCCACCTTCACAACAGAACGAGATCGCGTCCCGACTACGTTGGGACGAAATTTTCAGGCTTAATATTTTAAAAATAAATAGCAACCGATAACTAATGCGCTACCTTTTGCTAGTGCCATTTCCAAAAAATAGGGTTGTATTTTCTCGGGAAAGTATTTTGTATTTGGGAAAAAACTGAAACGCAGAGTATTTTTGGACAAGCTTTTTACTCCGCGATGCTCTGCGTTCGGAGTTTATCCCGCCTTCTTTTGGCGGGACGTCTCCGCGTTGAAACACAATATTATTTATTGGAAGTAGCACTAGTTAAATTGTATTTTTAGTCACCCGCAAAACTAACTCCGAGTCCAAACTCAAATTTTGATTCTCCGCCAGGAGCAATTTTAATCTTGTCAACTAATTCTGGACGATTGAAAGCATTTGTCATAAATTGCACAGGTTCAATTGCTAAGGATTCCCTTTCCCTTTCTGAAAGCGTATCACCAGAAAAAACTAGTGTCATTCCCCCTCTCTGAAAGACACTTATTTTTATACCATTCGTTGTATCGTGTAATGATGTCGAATATAACCCAATATCGTCAACTTTTAGATCAGCAAAACAATTATCGAGTATTCGATTTTTTATCACACGTTCTTCAATTGTTTTCGTCTCTCTAAAGTCGCAGCCAGGATAGTCATCTATTCTACCATAAGCGTTTTCGTCTTTGAGTGGTATTAAATTTTTGTCTGTAATTATTAATTGATTTGCGTTGATTGTGAGGATTAGATTGTCAATTCCTTTTTCAGAAGTCTTGAAATATGGATGCCAACCAGTTCCAAATGGAGCTGGTTCATTCCCAACATTTTTAGCTATTACTTCAACATTTAATTTTAATCCTTCAAAAACGTATTTAATGTAAACATCAACACTGAATGGATAACCATCAAATATTCCGGGTCGAAGAATGTCCGAATAAAAAGTAATTTCAATTTTTTCATTGCTTGATTTCATATCTAGAATTTTAAAAATAACATTTGATGTAAAACCATGAATTACTTGAGTCCTTGGAGGGTTAGGTTTTAGGTAATAAGTATTCCCAAGAAAGTTATAAAGGCCATTCTCAATTCGATTGGCAAATGGTGCCATAATCCAGCATCGTGCACCTTTACCGAATTCCAGTTCTTCTGGAGTCTGAAACCCATCGATAAAATTAAAAAGCTCTTGGTTTATTTTTACAAAATAATTAAGAAGCGTTGCACCTCTTAATGCAATCTCAATTTTACTGTTGGTTTTATTATCGTTAATTAATAAGGTTTTGAATTGACCTAATGTTGAATCGTTAACTTCGAACCTCATATTATCATCCATAATTTTAACCCCATGCGGATATGCACAAATTAATCAGAAATGATCGATGTTCCGGATTCAATTCGAGTTATATAGATTTTTATTGACTTACTAACCTGAGCAGAATATACTTTCGTAATTTTTTCCTTGAAATCTTCCAATCCATCTTTCTTCACGAGGTTAATCGTACATCCACCGAATCCACCCCCCATCATGCGCGTGCCTAAAACCGCATCGTGATTTGATGCAATCTCAACCAAAGTGTCTAATTCTTTACAACTGACTTCATATTCATCTCGTAAGCCTTCATGCGATTCGTACATTCTTTGCCCAAAAGAAATAAAATCTCCATCCCCCAAGTCTCTACAAGATGCATCTACTCTTGAATTTTCTTTTATCACATATTTACACCGTTTAAATATAATGGAATCCAACTCCGACCTATGTGAATTTAGAAATTCTAAATCAACATCCCGAAGAGTATGAATTTTGTTATTAAACTTTCTTAAAATTCGAACACCTTCTTCGCATTGTGTCCTTCTCGCATTGTATTCTCCAGAAGCAAGTGAATGTTTTACTTGAGTATCACAAAGAACAATTTGCAAATCGTTCAATTCAAACGGATAGTACTCAAATTCAAGCGTGCGGCAATCGAGTTTCAGTACTTTATTTTCCTTGCCGAATATATTTATGAA
>JAHJRJ010000005.1 GCA_018830765.1 Bacteroidota bacterium
ATCTTGTTGCAGTCCCTCGAAATTGAAATTTGATAAACACCGGTCAATGAATTGGTTAACGGTTTATATTCTTCCGTTTCGAGGTTGAGCAAGTAGATGTTATTAATTCCGTTTTTATCCGAAATGAACAACAACTGTTTGCCGTCTGAAACAGCCACGGGGGATGTTTCATCGCTTCCTGGTAATTCCAATAATCTTGTGATTAATCCGGTTTCTACTTCGAGCCGAAACAAATCTTTTTCATCAGTTTTAATATTTTGAATTTTAAAATTGGACGGAATAATAGCAGGTGTAATGTTTTCTTTTCTGTCTGAAGAAAAATAAATTTTCTTCCCGTCCGGTGCCCAAGTTGGTTCTGCATCCGAAAAAATGTCGTTGGTTAAATTTATCAACGCCTTCGTATCGAACTCGTAAATATAAATATCCGATTGTTTTGATGTGTTGCCAACAAAAGTTAGCTTATCGCCTTGATGCGACCAGTCAACCGAGAAGATGCCGTCCAAATTGAATTCAAATTTTTCTTGCTTATCTGTCTTAACGTCAATAATTATGATTGCATCTTGAGCGCCGCTTTTTGTTGCGAGGGCAATCTTTTTTCCGTCGGGAGACCAGCTCATTCCCGGTGTTAAAAGATGCAGCTCTTCAAAGTCGGGGGTACGCTGTCCTTTCACTAATTTCTTTTCAATTTTCCCCTCCATCGCATCCATCAAAAACACGTCAAAATAGTCGTCGCGGTTTGAGATAAAAGCAATTTTATCACCTTGTGGTGAAATTGTAGGACTGGTGTTATAAAAACTTCCGTCCTTCGTGTGATCAGTCAGGCGCTGGGCATAATCTTGCGGTTCCTGTCGCTTTGCAATATCGGGCCAGAATATTACACGCATCTCTTTTTGCCAGCGTTCGTTTAACTCCTCAATTCCTAATCCAATCGACGCTTTAAAACCTTGCTCAACACTTCTAGTACCTTTTATCCTCGTTAAAATTTCTCCGATTTTTTCTTCGCCGTACTTATCGGCTATGTATTTCCATACTGCTTGCCCGCCCCGATAAGCAAAATAACCGCCCAGATAATTGATAGGGGGAAGGTTTTCGTGAATCGTTGCATCACGTAAAAACATATCGGAATTTGTATCCCACTTTAACGCTTCGTACTCAGCCAAGCCCTCGTTGAACCAGAGCGGTAGCTGAAGCGTAATATTGTTCGAGATTATCGATTGAATTGAGCCGCCATAGAACATTTCATTAATAACTCCATGCACCAACTCGTGATGAATAACATGCCTAAATTTTTGATAATCTCCTTCGAAGGGAACAACTACACGGTTTTTAAATAACTCCGTAACTCCACCAATTCCTTCTTCCATATATTCAGCGATTACATTTGTCTGTTGAAAATCGTTGTGTGAATTGTGAACGATAATAGTTATTCTATTCGCAATTTGATACCGGAAAGATTTACTTATTGAGTGATAAGCTTTTTCTGCCACATCGGCTGTATATTCAGCGATATAATTTCCCCCGTCCGTAAAATATATATCGAAATGATTCGATTGTATAAAATACCAATTGAATTCTTTATACTGTATTTTATTTTTGCCGAAAGTTGTTTCTTGCGAGAATGAGTAACCTATTCCGAAAATTAGATTGATAACGATTACAAATATAATTTTACGCATTTTTTCCTCTTTTTAGCTCTATGTTAAACTTACAAAATTGAATATGTAAAAGCAAACTGCCTTTGCGAGGATCCCGCTTCAGCGGGAGACGAAGTCCGATTCCTTGTATAATGCGATGATAATTCCGCACGCGACTGCGACATTTAACGATTCAGCGCTACCGTATTTCGGTATCGTTATTTTTCTATCTGCAATATTTTCGAGAGTATCAGATATTCCGTGTGCTTCACTGCCGAATATAAAAACGGATTTTTTAGGAAAATTTACAGTTTCAATACGATCTCCGTTCAAACTTGTTGCAAATACCGTAAAGGATAATTTTTTTAGCTTTCGAATAATAGATAACGAATCTGCGATTGGGAAGATTGGGATATTAAATAACGAACCCATTGTGCTTCGAATGACTTTTGGATTGAACAACTCTATGCTATCATTTCCAATGATTACTGCATCAATACCAAACCAGTCACACGTCCTGATAATCGTTCCGAGGTTCCCTGCATCAGAGATCCGGTCGAGGAAGACGATTGAAGAAAAGTTTGGGAGAGATACCTCTAATTC
>JAHJRJ010000096.1 GCA_018830765.1 Bacteroidota bacterium
AGGGAATTTAATTATGGCATATAAACATTTAGGTTCAAGAAATTCAGGCGCGCCCGGCTGGCTCTTCCAACGTATTACGGGTATCTTCCTCGTTGTTGCTATGGTTGGTCACTATATCTTAATGCACTACACACCAAGCTCAGGTCACGAATTTGCATCTACGTTTATCCGCATGCAGAATCCATGGTGGAAAGTTTTTTACTTAACCTTCGTTGTCGTGGGATTGTATCACGGGTTGAATGGGGTTTGGTCGATATTCCGCGATTTCAAGATGAAAAGATGGCTGAGCATGACGATTCTCGGATTCATCATAATTGTCGGTATCAGCTTCGGCGTTTTCGGGTTTATGAACGTGTTATCATTTTAATAATAGATTAAATATCCAATACAAAAATGCAAAATTTAAAGATGATTTTAAGAAAAGAGTCTATCGGTTTGCTTTAGATATAATTAAATTTAGTAACTACTCAGCAGTATTAAATTTATAATTCAAAATATGCCACAAAATCTCTAAAACACTAATCCGTCTCCGTCAGCTGACGGATGACGGATACAAATAAACGTTTAGGGTATTAAGCGATTTGTTTTAAAAGTTTAGTGGAATTTCGTGTATTAGTGTTTTAGTGGCAAACAAAACCATGGATACTGAATAGTTACCAAATTTATTGATGATTTACCCAAAGATAAGAGTTGTGAGATAATAGGTAATCAATTATTGCGAAGCTCCACAAGTATAGGAGCAAATGTTGTAGAAGCTGGTGCTGCAAGTTCTAGAAAAGATTTTACAAATTTTTTTAATCATGCTTTGAAATCCGCAAACGAATCAAAGTTCTGGTTAGCCTTGTTAAAAGATTCTGGTAAAGCGAGTAAAGAATTGTGTGACAAATTATTAGAAGAAACAAATCAAATTTCGAATATATTAGCATCTAGTATACTTACACTAAAGGGCAAAAAATAAATTTTCATTTTAATATTTCATTTTGACTTTTAATTTTTGATTTTTGAAATTACACATATAGATAAAATTTAAGCATAACCAAATTAAAAACAATTATGGTTCACAAACACGACGTATTAATAGTAGGCGCCGGATTAGCCGGACTTAGGTGTGCGGTTGAATTAGCAGGTAAAGCTGATGTTGCCGTTCTTTCGAAAGTATTTCCGACACGTTCTCATTCGGGCGCGGCACAAGGAGGAATAGCAGCAGCACTCGGAAACGAAGAAGAAGACCATGTTGAGTGGCACATATTCGATACCGTTAAAGGAAGCGATTACTTAGGCGACCAAGACGCTATCGAAATGATGATATCCGAAGCGCCCGAAGTAATCTACGAGCTTGAGCACATGGGCGTGCCGTTTAGTCGCACGAAAGAAGGACGCATTGCACAACGACAATTCGGCGGACATACAAAACCGGTCATCGGTCAAGATGGAAAAGAGAAACGTATTGCAATCCAACGCGCGTGTTATGCTGCCGATAGAACAGGTCATGTTATTCTCCACACTTTATATGAACAATGTGTGAAACGGGATGTTCACTTTTACTCCGAGTATTACGTTACATCTCTGATTGTAAAAGATAACATCTGCCGCGGATTGGTTGCATACGATATTCGAACGGGCGAGCTTCACACATTCCACGCAAAAGCAGTTATGTTCGGAACGGGCGGATACGGTCGTGCATTCAAAATTACTTCTAACGCTTATGCGAATACGGGCGATGGAGTCGCAATTGCTTACAAAGCTGGAATTCCGCTCGAAGATATGGAGTTCGTGCAATTCCATCCGACCGGCTTATGGAAATTAGGAATACTCGTAACGGAAGGTGCTCGCGGCGAAGGCGGTTATCTGAAGAATAAATCGGGTGAGCGGTTTATGCAGCGATATGCACCGACGGTTATGGAACTGGCGCCTCGCGATATGGTTACCCGCTCTATCACAACAGAAATTCTTGAGGGAAGAGGAATCGATGGAAAGGATTATGTCCACCTCGACCTCACACACGTTGGCGAAGCGATGTTGAAGGAGAAATTACCCGAAATTATCGGGTTTGCAAAGACTTACGTCGGTGTTGACCCTGTTAAAGCGCCGATACCGATTCAACCGACTGCGCATTATTCGATGGGCGGAATACCGACAACGATTTATGGTGAAGTTTGTTTGGATGAAAAAGGAGCTATTATGACCGGTTTCTATGCGGCCGGTGAGTGTGCTTGTATCAGCGTTCACGGCGCGAACCGACTTGGAACCAACTCGCTCTTGGATGCAGTCGTCCACGGCAGACGAACAGGAAAACAGATAACAAAGTTTTTACAAAC
>JAHJRJ010000097.1 GCA_018830765.1 Bacteroidota bacterium
ATTGTAGAAAAATTTTCAGAAAGCCAAAATGCTGACTCTGCACAATTTTTGATTGCAGCAATTTATAACAATGAGCTGCAAGATTTTCACGCTGCTCTTGCAGAGTACCGAAGGTTCACGGAGCTATATCCCACCAACCCTAAAGTACCGAAGACAATGTTTTTGATTGGATTCATCTATAACAATCAACTGCACAATATCGACAGCGCGAAGCTGGCTTATGAGGCATTCTTGGCAAAATTCCCGATCGATGAACTTGCCGCCTCAGCACAAATGGAAATACAAACACTTGGTAAAGACCCGAGCGAACTCATCCAACCTAAGTTAGTAATTAAGGAGGAGACTCCAAAAGGTAAAACAAAATCGGGAAGCACGAAAGCTAAGAAATGAAAATTTCGGATGATTACCGGAAGTATTTGCAACCGGAAGTTGTTGCAAAGCTTTCGAATATGGAACTCGTCGCCCGACTTGTAGTCGAAGGATTTATAACGGGTTTGCATAAAAGTCCTTACCACGGATTCAGTGTCGAGTTTGCAGAGCACCGACAGTATATGCCGGGTGATGAGCCGAAACACATCGACTGGAAAATTTACGGTAAGACAGACAGATACTACATCAAGCAGTTTGAGGAGGAGACAAATCTAAAATCATACATTATTCTCGATGCGAGCCGCTCGATGGCGTATGGCTCGAACAGGAAAATAAGTAAGCTTGAATACGCCTCGTACATAGCGGCTGCTCTTTCGTACCTAATGGTTCAGCAGCGCGATGCAGTCGGTTTGACCGTTTATGATGAGAAGGTTCGAACCTTTATGCCGCCGCACGCAACTAAGTCGTATTTAAAGGCAATACTTAAACAACTTGAATTGACCGAAGGAAGTAATAAAACCGGGACTGCGGCATCGCTCCACCAAATTGCAGATAGAATTAAGCGTCGCGGACTTGTGATAATCTTAAGTGATTTGTTCGACAAGCCGAACGAAGTTGCAACGGCGCTAAAACATTTCCGACACAAGAAGAATGAAGTAATTGTAATGCAGGTTCTTGACCCGCTTGAGCGAAGCTTTGCTTTCGGCGGCGATGCAGTTTTCAAAGATATGGAAACCTCTGAGGAAATTATGACTCAACCCTGGCATTTACAAAAAGCATATCAGGAGGAGATGAAGAAATTTTTAGACTACTACAAAAAAGAATGTAGGGAGAATAATATTGATTACGTTTTGTTAGATACAACTACGCCTTTCGATACTGCGCTGTTTCAGTATTTGAGTAAAAGGCAGAGGTTAGGATAAATAAATGAGAAAAATTTGTTACTATTTTATAGTTATTAAATTTCGATAATACTAATTTTTAAAAAAGAGGATTAAATGCCGAATAAACCAGCTATAATTAAATACGAAAATGATTATATTAAAATAGGATTATCGATAACAAACCCCACAGGTAAAATTAGAGTCAAGAAAAAAGAGAATAGGTTAGAATTTGGTGAACCTGTATCCACCAGGAAATATTTATTAGATGAAAGTTGTTATATAGAATGGCAAATTGGTTATGATAATCCTAATCAGGATGAAGATGGGGTTGTAAAGGAAATAAAATTTGAAAGGAAAGGTGAAATTAAGTTTGGTTACGAATGACCCAATAGCAGTAAATGTATTAAGACTTCTTGGATATAAGAACGTTGAAATAGATAATTCATTATTAAATGTCCATCGAAAAAAATACAAATTGAAGGATGCTGATCATTTAATCGTTATTGGAAATCCACCATATAATGATACGACATCAAAAAATAAAAAATCTGGTAGGAATGCAAAACAAAAGACACCATTTCCGATTGTTGCAGCGTTATATTTAAGAAATTCTGAAGGTATGAGATATGAATACATATACAATTTTGAATTTGATATTTTGAATTCGGATGATAAATATATTTTAAAAAATTACGAAACAATTGATGGTTATATTCGAAAATATCCACCAACACAAAAGGATAAAAATCTAAAATCTGATATTGGGTTATATATGCATAATATAAGAGATACAAATTCTTTAATTACCAATGGTTATTTAACAGAAAAATTTGATCCTTCCAGATATATCACTATCAATTTTAATGACCTATATAAATATGCTTACCTGAATTGTATGAGGAGATATTTCTTGAAAGATTTCAAATTTGGGAATCTATCTCCAATAGTCAATAAAAGTGGGCTTGAAAAGGATGAATATTTACAAGACTTATGTATAATCGATACAATTTGTAATAATCAAAAGCTGATGGTATTTAATGTAGATAATAAGAGTGGTATAATATGGACAAGGCATTTATATGAAAAATATTTAGGGGAAAAAGATAAATGTTTAAGAAAGATAAATGGCTTGAAGTTATGCGCCATGCGATAGCATTGAACGCCTCATTTTTTAATACCGAGAGAATGGTTCAGGAGTATGTGTTAAATGCTTATCTATAAATAAGATAGGCGCTATGAAGGGATTCTATGGTTAAGACTAAGATAATCTGTACTCTCGGTCCGGCATCGTCAAGCGAAACGGTGCTCAGAAAGATGATGCTTGCCGGCATGGATGTTGCGCGCCTTAATTTTTCGCATGGCAAGCCGCAGGAATTACTCCATCGGATAGGCCTCATTCGAATCTTAAATGCGAAATACCACAGGCGTATAAGGATCCTCGGTGACCTTCAGGGGCACCGCATAAGGATAGGTGAGCTCGTGGCGCCGTTAGAGCTTAAAAAACGCAAGATTTTGTGGCTTACTCAACAAAAGGTAAAGGGTGAGCACACAAGGGTATCGTTTGATTACCAAGGTTCGCTACGAAATATAAAGAACGGACAATATATATTCATAGACGACGGAAATATTGCTTTAGAGGTAATAGGTCGCACTAAGAATAGCCTGAAAACAAAAGTGATAATCGGAGGTCTGCTTAAGGAGCATAAGGGCGTAAATATCCCTGAGGCAAGGCTTGAATTCGGCAGTATAAGTCAGAAGGATATAGAGGATATACTCTTTTGTGAAAAACACGGTGTTGAATATATCGCACAGTCATTCGTGCGCACGAAAAAGGATATTCTGGATGTAAGAAAACTGCTAAAGCCAGGCTCGCAGTGCCGGGTTATCGCTAAGATCGAGTGCAGGGAAGGGATACAGAATATTGATGAGATAATCAAGGTTTCTGACGGCATTATGATTGCGCGCGGAGATATGGGGGTATCGTTACCCGTCTACCAAATACCCATTATTCAGAAGATGATAATAAAAAAATGCAACCGCGCAGGCAAATTTGTTATCACCGCCACGCAAATGCTTGAAAGCATGACCGAAAACCGCATCCCTACCCGCGCAGAGGTAACCGATGTGGCCAACGCCATAATAGACGGTACTGATTTTGTTATGCTTTCAGCAGAGTCAGCCGTGGGGAAATACCCGATAGAGACAGTTGGCGTGATGAATAACATCATAAAGTTCACAGAAGGGTATTTAAAACGGCCGATACAGAAATTAAATACGGCTTTTTGAAACTAGTGAGAGAATATTCATCCCGCAGAGATGTAAAAATTCAAGGAGTGAAAACGTGAAGTTTCTATTATTGGTTTGGAAGGGCGGAGTTATTGAGAGGTTTGGGCTCTTACGTAATGCGCTTGTTTCTTTGGGAAACGAGGCAAAACCTATCCTACATCCCCGTTCTGAGGGGCCTGTTGAATTTCACGGAGAAACGATAAATGATAAACTATCGCTAAAGATGCTCGGTAAGCTTAAACCAGATTATATAATCTTGTGGAACGGCGACCTTCCCAAAGACGATATCGTGAAGAATTGGGCCATAAAGAGCGATATACCCATAATTTATGTTGAGATGGGCTGGTTCCCCCAAGAGAAGACCGTTTATTTTGATTTTCGAGGCGTTAATGCTTCTTCCGAAATAAGGGGCATAAAATTAAAGAGGGTTTCGTTATATCAGAGGAAAAAATTGCATATGTTTCTTCAAAAATATCATCAAGAGATGAACCTGTACGGTAATAAACTCCCTTCTGATTTTATTTTTGTTCCCCTTCAGGTAGAGACCGATTCAAATATATTGAAAAATTCAGCCATTAAAACAATGAAAGGCCTAGTAGAAAGAGTCGCCTCTATCTTTAAAGACGAAATTATTATAGTTCGTCCCCATCCGAAACATCCCGATGTAAAGCTTGGCAGGATACCGAATATGTGCGTCGATACAAGCTCGGATCTACATAATCTTGTAAAGAAAGCAAGGGTTGTAGTTGGAATAAATTCAACCGTCTTACTTGAAGCGTTAACGTATTTTAAACCGGTGGTCGCTCTTGGCGAAGGATTGTTTTCAAATCACAATGTTTTGATTGAAGGCAGAGATCTTACCAACGCAGAGATCATCCATGAAATAAAAAAATTGATTTCTAAAGAAAAAAAGGCCAGAATAGAAGACTTTCTATATGAACTCATTTTTAAACGCACTTATTATAATGAACATCTTTCGGATTCAAGTATGGTAAAAAATAGCCATTGGTATAAGAAAATTTCGAGAAGGCTATAACCAAATACCGATACTGATGCGCTATTGGTTCAACTGAATAAGGCGGTAGGCAGAAAAATGAAAAAATAAGAATGGTATCCCAAATGATGAAGACCTATCTTTATTTTATAACGTACTACCAGATTGTTTTCGAGTGCTAAAGGAAAATAGTTTTTTCATCACATTTTTTAGCATAAAGTTTCTTAATAAATTATTTATCAATAATCCGTTTAACTACTTTTGGCAAATTGTCTTATACTGTCCCGAAGGAGAAGTTAGATCGCCAGTAGGACATACCAAATTTATGTCGTGTTTTATTTTTAAAAAGGGTGAACCCAAAATTGTAGAATATAACAAAGACATTTTCATTGATACACCAGGAAAAATGATTGAACCTGACGAAGGTTATATCAATCATCCAACTCCAAAGCCGAAACATTTTATAGGGGAAGTTATAAAAATGTTTAGAAATGAAAATGATATAGTTTTAGACCCTTTTATTGGTAGCGGCAGTACAGCTTTAGCGTGTCTTAAAAATCATAGAAGGTTTATAGGTTTTGATATCGATCAGAATTATTGCGCCCTCGCTGAAAAAAGAATAAAAAAATATTTTTTGAGTCGTTAAATTCTTCTTCAAATCAGACTGAACAATTCTATAGCAACAATCTTAATGTCTATAAGGAGACCAGTTCAGAAGTTGGACAGACCCACATCACACATCTCACTCGCCTGCTGCGGGCAGTTATATCATATTCCATCATCTTGCGTTAAAAGCCTCAGCAACACGCTATATGAATTATGCATCAGAAAGTAAGCGACCGTGCTGGTTGTATCGTTTTGGTTGTGTCATAGGCTCCGTTCGGTTTGCATCCCGTCTTGAAACGTGACGGGACAGGGAGCTTCGGGCGTGTCTTTTCTTTTCCGTAATTGCGATCCCCCTCGAAGAGCGGGAGAAGCAATCTAACTTGCTCAGGATTATCAGATTGCCTTATTAAGACAGCAATCGAAGTTGATCCCGTCCGAATTTTTCCTCGGCGGGACTACGCTAATTATTTAGTTATTTGTTAATTTATAGATTATAATCTTGCGTCAATACAGCCCTTAACGTTCCGCTCTTAATAACACTCCTTTTGGGCGCATCAACGGGAAATTTCATATTGCCATGCTTGTCTCAGCAATAAATGCTTCGATTGTTGGTGTTTCACTTTCAAGATGTTCAGAAAATTTTTTCTTTCCATAATGTCTAATGAAAAACCGAATAGCACTTTCAGTGTCCTTCAATGCTTCAGTATAGGTCTTACCCTGTCCAACAATTGCTCCACGGGTAAACCCCGTTATACGGGGTAAACCCTAATGGATATCCAACATACCCATCTTCATGACGTTCAATAACAATTTTAATTTGTTTCATTGTATCTCCAAGGCAGCAGCTCAACGAGTTAATTGATATTACTTTATTACAACATATTTGCTCAGTTTATTATAACGAAAACATTATAATTTATCAAATCAAATCGTTTTTCATTTTTGCTTTTCCACATCCCTTTTTATATCTTAAAATAATAAAACCGAAGCACGAAATCCTAAATACTAAATAGTACTAAAATACTAAACTCAAAACATCAATGGTTTTAAAAAATAATTTTTGAATTTAGGATTTTTAAGTGTTTTAATATAGAATCTTTATTATTTAGACATAGATGGATCTAATTAATAACAAATTAGTAGTCAAGGGCGCTCGTGTTCATAACCTGAAGAACATCGATGTCGAGATGCCGCGCGACAAACTTATCGTCATTACTGGATTGTCGGGTTCGGGTAAGTCGAGCTTGGCTTTCGATACAATCTACGCCGAAGGTCAGCGGCGGTATCTGGAAAGCTTATCCGCATACGCACGACAATTCTTGGGAATAATGGAACGGCCCGATGTCGATAACATCGAAGGTTTGAGTCCTTCTATTTCAATCGAACAAAAATCAGTCTCTCATAATCCTCGTTCGACGGTCGGGACTGTAACGGAGATTTATGATTACTTGCGTCTTCTTTTTGCGCGTGTAGGAGTTCAGCACTGCCATCAATGTGGAAGAAAGGTCGAGAAACAGAATGTCGATTCGATAATTGATAGCGTAATGAATTTACCATCGGGTAGTCGTGTTCAGATACTCGCCCCTGTTGTGCGCGGTCGTAAAGGTCATTATCGCGAATTGTTCGAAGAGATTATCAAAAACGGATTTTTAAGAGTACGGGTTGACGGCGAAGTAAAAGAAATCACTAAAGGGATGCAGGTCGATAGATACAAAATTCACAATATCGAAATCGTTGTCGATAGAATTGTAATTCAACAAGATATCCGGTCGCGTGCCGCCGATTCGATAGAGACCGCACTCGGCTTCGGATCCGGTGTGGTTATTGTGAATAGCGAGAAAGCCCGCCTGCCCGACTTGCCCCGTAGAACGGGGCGAGTCGGGCAGGGGGACGATTTATTCAGCATCCATCTCGCGTGTAACTATTGTGGAATAAGTTACGAAGACCCCGCTCCGAACGCTTTCTCATTTAACTCGCCGTACGGTTATTGTCCGAACTGTCAAGGACTTGGCGAGATTAGAGAATTCGATGAGAATTTGATAATTCCAAACGATTCAATAACGATAAATCAAGAAGGAATTGCTGCACTCGGTAAACCGCGCCCCACTTTTTTATGGAGCCAAGTGACGGCGGTAACAAAAAAATATAAGATAGACTTTGACGCGCCGATTAAAGAAATACCTAAAAAGTTTATCTACATGCTGCTCTATGGAGCTGGCGATGAAAAATTTGAAGTCGAATACACACATAATAGCCACAGAAAAGTTGTCTATAAACACAGATTCAACGGTATAATAGCTATGCTGAAAAGATTTTATGATGAGACGACCTCAGCCGGAATTCGGGATTGGGTCGAATCGTTTATGTCTGTTCACCCGTGCAAGGAATGCGAAGGCGGTCGGTTGAAAAAAGAAAGGTTAGCTGTGAAGCTTACCGACTTAAATTCTAAAAAGTCTTTTAACATACACGATGTTGTACAACTTTCAATTAAAGATGCCAAAAAATTCTTTCACGATTTAAAGCTAACGGGGCGGCAAAATTTAATTGCGAATCAAATCTTAAAAGAAATCAAACAGCGCCTCGAATTTTTATTGAATGTCGGTTTGGATTATTTAACTCTCGACCGTCCAGTGCGTACGCTTGCGGGAGGTGAAGCACAGCGAATTCGATTAGCTACGCAGATCGGATCACAGCTTGTCGGCGTTCTTTACATACTGGATGAGCCAAGTATCGGACTCCACCAACGCGACAACATCAAGCTCATCAACTCGTTAAAGCATCTTCGCGACCTCGGCAATACGGTTATCGTTGTCGAGCACGATAAAGAGATGATTAAAAGTGCTGATTATGTAGTTGATTTGGGACCGGGTGCCGGTGAGCACGGCGGATATTTGGTAACTTCCGGTTCACC